>JAGGVT010000080.1 GCA_021157815.1 bacterium
CGGGGTAATGCGCAAATTCACTCATTTCCACTGGTTAATGAAGTATGATGAAACTCTCATGGTATTTTACAGTCCTAATGCTTATAATTACATTTAACCGAAAATCAGAACAGATTATGAGGTCTGCGATGCGTAATCCAACATTGATAATAGTCCTTATGCTTTCATTGTTCAGTATGATGCCGTCGTGTTCAAATTCCACAAAAGCCTATAAGGTATCCAAGTTAACAATAAAAGCTAGAGACGCATGTGAAGATGGGCGATATGATGAATCCATTGCTCTCTGCAAAGAGGCGCTTAGTCTCGATCCGGATAACGCACTAGCATGGTACACACAAGGGACCGCGCACAGAGAAACAGATGAATTTGATAAAGCAATGTCTGATTTTACTAAAGCTATTGAGGTCGATCCAGATTTGTCATATCCCTACTTTGAACGGGCAACTCTTTATATATCAACTAACAAATTAAAAAAAGCTCTTGAAGATTTGAACAAATCAATTGAGATTGATCCTAACGTTCCTTATGCCTATTTTAATCGAGCGCTTTGTTTTGAACACGAAAAGGATTTTGATAAAGCGCAATTGGATTTGACCAAGGCGATTGAACTTGATCCCTCTTATGCAAATGCATATTACCATCTTGGTCGTGTGTATTATGAAAAAGAGGATTTCCTTAATGCAATTGATAATTACTCAAAGGCCATTGAACTTGATCCTGAACAGATGGGGGCGTATTACTTGCGCGGTTATACTTATTTACATAAGGGTAATTATGAACTGGCAATTGTTGATTTCGACAAAGCAATTGAGATTGATTCCAATTATGTTTATTCCTATTTGTATCGTGGGTGTGCATATTTTGAAATAGGAGATTACGACAAGGGAGTTTCTAATTTCAATCAGGCGATTGCATTAAATCCTGACAATGATGAAATCCGCAAATGGTGTGAGAAAGGACTGGAGAATTATCAGAAATAAAATGTAGCCCGGCTTCTCATTAGCCGGGAAAACATGGTGAATTGCCACGCGTTACCCCGGTTAATGAGAAACCTGGCTACGTCCTTTGCCTATTATTGTGCGGGGACTTGGAAATGAAAAAAGCATTATCAAAAGAAAACCCGGCGATGTATCGCCGGGTTAGATGTTTAATTCCATTGGAATTATATTGAAATACGTTTACGGAAGCGGATCAGGACCACCGTAGCAACCCATGTCATAGCCGCCCAAGCCTGTGCCTTCACATGGTGATCCCGGTATCAGATGATAATCATACATTAATGGAACATACATGGGATCAACATCCAGGCCATTAGCGCCTTCCGTTGCATTATAGTACCGCTCCACAGGATCGCCCCTTAAACTCCACACGCAGCAATAATCGACATCAGGCGGGCTTGTGGATTGCTCGTTTCCTATTCCGTAACAAGCTGCTCCGCTTGTAATGTTTGTAATTATGTTGTTGTAGATATCAATTGTAGTCACATCGGAAAGCGCTATGCCTATAGCCATATTGTTAATCTGGCGGTTTCCCAAAGTGTCCACCGTGTTATTGTAAATTTCACAATTCTCACTCAAACTTGCAGAAATACCAAAAACAGATTGTTGTCCAACACCGGGTTGAGCATCGAAAGTTATGTTAAACATCAAATTATTCCGAATAACACCATTGTTTGAACCTTCGCATACATCAATTCCCCAAAACTCATTTGTACCAGTGTTTGCTTCAAATGTGCAGTTTCCTATGACGTTCTTTGATATCGTGAAGTTATCGCTATTTTCCCAACAGATAACACCATTATCTCCCTCAATCGGGGTAGGCACATTTTGAGTTATGCCTATGATAGTATTTAATGTCACAACCGATCCACCATCACATTCCACAAAATGCATAATTTTTGAATCCCCATCAAAATCGAATACAACATTAAACAGGTTGTTATTCTCAACCAGGACATTGGTACATGTATTTAATGAGACAAATCCCTTGAAGCCTGGTGTATCAGGTACAATTGAGCAGTTGCGAATTGTTATACCATTGATTCCGTTAACCTTGACTGCATAATCATAGCTGCTTGATGGAGAGAACATAATGCCATCAATTACTAAATTATCGTTGTCCTCATTGTACAATCCCGGGATATTCCCAACACCTGTATATTCATGAAGTGCAACAATGGGATAGCCTTCACCGAATAAGGTTAAATTATTACGGCCAAAGCCAATGTTAATTGTGGCATCTGAAGACGTTGGTGCGCCACCCGGATCTTCGAGGTACATCCCCGGCATTATCCAGACCGTGTAGTTAGCGCCTGGAACCGCGTCAACTCCATCCTGTATATACTGGTATGGATTATCAAATGATCCATCCCACGGGCCCGCAGTGTTGTCATCATCAACGAAAATCACATCGCGTGCGGTTACTTCGATATCGACAGAATCATAATCCACCGCGCCATTATTGTCAGTGATCCTGACGCCAATTGTGAAAGTGCCGGCATTTAACAGCCTGAGATCATAGAATCCTGACATATTTGATGCGTCCACTGTGAAATTCCCGGGTACGCCATCCCAGTCAAAATCGAAATCAAAGTTTACGATAATGCCGTCTGAGTCAGACGATCCAGTCGCATCCAGATTTAGAATTGCCGCTTGTGGAAGGCTTGCGACATCAGGAACTTTAACAAGGTCAGCAATCGGCGGGAAATTAACATGAAGAGGAACTGCTGTATAACCGGTGAATGTGTCATCGTCAGTAACTCTCAAGCCGATTTGATAATCGCCTGAGGTTGCATATGAACCGGTTGTTGCGAGTCCTGTGATGTTTGATTCGTCAACAGTGAAATTACCCTCAACACCGTCCCAGTCGAAATCAAACTCATAGAGCGTGATTGAACCGTCAGTGTCATACGATGATGTTGCGTCAAGGTCAACTGATCCATTCAGATTTATCACTGCGGGATCGGGATCTGGTGTCAGGTGTGCAACTGGTGGCTGCATTGATTCGCCAACATAAACCGAGAATACCTGGTAGGTGGAAAATCCATCCATCGCAAAAAGTCCTTCAAGCGGACCTGTTCCCGGAGGAACTCTCCTACCGCCGTCGTTGTCGCCAATGAACGGATGCGTGTTCTGTCCAGGCTGGTAGGAATCCAACACCTTCACAAGCCCCATATATGTACCCTCTACGGCTCCGGCTGTGTTGGTAAGCAAAGCCTGATACAGAAGCGGTTCGGACGGATTATGTCCCGTACCGGATATGGAGTCAGCGCCATCAATCTCAAACACATCTGTCATCACGTCGGGTATTTCGACTGTAATTAATTCGACAGATGAATCAGCGAGCATCTGGTCAAGATTTGTTCCAACAGCAACGCCGTGATTGATATCCAGGATTTCAATTTGAATCTGTGCGGTGGAATCCGTATCTTCAGCGGCAAAGTTATTGTCGTGAATCGATACCGAAACCTTACTCGCCGCTTTTTTATTGTGCTGCGGCACTCGATATTCAGGCGTGAATCTGTCCTCGTACGTTTCAGTTGTAACGGCATACGTACACCCGACTGCAAAGATGAAATTCATCTGTGTACCGCTGAGTTCGAATATGTAATCCTCGTAATCGTAGCCTGACCCCATCGGCATCACAAGATTTCCACTTGGTGGAGGGGATGTCACGCTTGCGAATCCCATAGGATTTGATGCATCGAAATTACCCTGGGAGTAAACGTCGAAATGTGTAATATATGGATGTATCGTGGGCAATGTCAGATAGAATGAATCAATCGATTCATCGAGATATCCGGTGTAGCCGTCCGCGTTAAGCAGCCTGAATCCGGGAATTAATTCATCCAGGGTGTCGAAAAACGTCCCCGGTACATCTGAAATAACGATACCCTCAACGTTGAATACGTGCAGGTCAGCACGGTTTTTTCCGCTGATAGGATCCGCTGGATTTCCTGCCGGAAACGGATGTTTTATCCCGATTGTCAGGATTACATTGTTATTGGCATCAAATCCGATTCCTTTCAAGCTGACACAATCAACACAGGGAAACAGTGTCATGAAGTTCGTTATATCGATGACTTCAAGAACATCCGTTAAAGTTCCACTTCTCAAGGAAGTAATGTCCGCTTTCTCTTTTTCGGAGTCAATACTGATTTCGAATAATCCAAGCACTCCCATTCCAGCGTAGGGAGAACCATCCGAATAACTGTCGCTTACCCACAGGGGAAGCGAATCGACATTGTCGATTTCAAGGGATGTGTCCAGATTGCTGACCGGCGAGTTAGAACCGGAGGAACATCCAAGCATGAATAATGAAACTAAAAATGTAATAAATAGGAATTGAGTGAGTTTAATCATATCGTCACCACTATTTAAGTATTTGGTAGCTACCTACCTAAAAAAGTAATCATCAAAACAGGTTGGTATTATAACCCATGAATGATATGAAATCCTGCTCATTGTAAGCTGCTCTGGGACAGAATTACTTTTTGTCTGTGTTGTATTCATCCTGCAATTCCTTAAGACGTTCAGCTGAGAGTAGCACGCAATCCTCGACTTTGGCTTTGCCGTTGGAGACATCCCCGGCAAACGCACTGCAGGTTGGAGCGCCGCACAAGCCGCAGTCGATTCCGGGAAGTTTTCTGACAAGATTTTCCCTAATCTTCATCTTGATAATCTGCTCTTCAATGCTCACAAGAACATCCGGATTCTTTCTAGGTTCCAGTTGCTGCGAAATGTAATAATCACCCTTCTTATATTTACGCCTGGCGTCCTCCAGCACTTTCTCGCCCTCATCCTCCATTGACGCAATCAGGTTTTGAATTTTACTCCTTGCGACAAAAGTATCCTCTACTGTAAGAGAGCCGCCAACACATCCACCAAGGCAGGCGTAACATTCAAGAAATTCAATATCCCTGATTTTGCCTTTCTCGATATCATCAAATATTCGAATAATATTCGGCATCTGCGCCACGGTGAGGAATCTGCTTGGTTTAATCGAAACGCTCTGCCCTCCGGTAAGCGCCCAGCTCAAACTAGTTCTGCTCTGGTGAAGGGATCCCTGTTTATTAACCTTATTATTATTTTGTTTTCCTTTTGTAATTGCAGAAAAGAGAGGGTTATATATTTCAGAAATGCCTATCGCAAGGTCAAGATGGCTTTTCACGTCCTCTGCAGGTTGTTTTATCGCAATCATTTTTGACGGGCATGGTGTGAGATAAATCACTCCGATATCGCTTTCCTTAAGGCCTGTTTCTTTGGCATAGTGCTTTTTCACTTCCCTCGCTGCGATTTCGCGAGGCGGTTGAATTGGGATAATCTGTTTGACCATATTTGGATATGCAACTTGGATAAGCCTGATAACCACCGGACATGCTGATGAAATAAGGGGCAATGGGCCTTTGTATTCATCCAGGTAATCACGAATTGCCATATTTATTAATTCGCTTTCAACGGATATTTCGTGGACTGCGTCAAATCCAATGGTAATCAATCCCTCAACAATATCATTCGGCTTGATATCCATTTGAAATTGCCCGAATAGAGTTGGGGAAGGAATCGCGACATTGAACTTGAATTTATCAAGGTCGCGCATGGAATCAGTGATTGACTTAATCGCCTGCTGCGGACAAGCGAGAATGCAATCACCGCAATCGATGCAAAGGACAGGGTCAATGACGGCTTTACCGTTTTTAACGCGAATCGCATGTGTCGGACACACTCTCATGCAGTGCAGTTTTCCGCAGCATTTATCCTGGTCTATTTCCAAAGAGTGTATAAAATCCATTATGCCTTCTTGTGGCGGATTGTGATTTTAAGCAGTGTGCCGACACCGACTTCTGATGTCAGTTCGAAACCATCCGCGTTCTTTTTTATATTTGGCAAGCCCATACCGGCACCGAATCCCATTTCACGCATTTCCTCCGTCGCGGTTGAATATCCCTCCTTCATCGCCAGTTCAATATCCTCTATTCCTTTTCCCTTGTCCTTTACTGTAATCCGTATTTCAACAGGGGTCAGGATGAATTTAAGATCACCTTCATTAGCGTGAATAACCACATTCATTTCCGCTTCGAAGGTGGCTATCGCCACTTTTCGCACAATATCACTGTTTATTCCTACGCTTTTCAGAATAGATTTTATCTCGGTTGATACTTCGCCAGCCTTATCAAAATCTCCCCCCTTGATAAAAAACTCCTTCTGATAAAGCTCAGTTCCCGGCATATTAACATACCCCCCTGAGTCCCTTTGCATAAAGAACCCCACAGACATCGAACATCCCCATTTTTGTTGACAGTATTGGAATCTTGAGTTCTTCCGCCAGTTGAATTGTCTTTTCTTCAGGGATTTTACCCCGGAGGTAAAGCACCGCCGCGGCATCCGCAAAATCCGCTGTCCTGACTGATTGTGAGTTTGTCAGGCCGGTAATCATCAACGCGCCCGGTTGTGCAAACGCAAGAACATCGCTCATCATGCCAGAACTTAAAACCAGAGCGATTTCAACATCCAGAGAATCAAGGCCAAGCACAATTTCGCAATCGAGAATTTCACTTATCTCTGATAATGTTAGTTTTTTTATTTCATTACGTTCAGCCACTAAATTCACCTTATAGATTTATTGTTTAACATAGATATCATTTTCCTGCTCCCCACCTGACAGGTATTCATGCATGGAACGCGCGGCTACTCTCCCCGCTCCCATTGCCATTATAACAGTCGCCGTGCCTGTCGCAACATCCCCGCCAGCCCAAATTCTCTCCATCGATGTTTTCCCTGTTTCAGGTTCTATTTCTATATTTCCCTTCCTTCCAATTTTAAGCCCGGGAGTGGTTCGTGGAATCAACGGATTCGGGCTGTTTCCAATCGCGCATACTGCAGCGTCAGCCTCCATGAAAAACTCCGAACCTTCGATTGGTACTGGCCGGCGCCTTCCTGACGCGTCCGGCTCGCCAAGTTCCATCTTCAAACATTCAGCGCCTTTGAGCCATCCATTTTCATCGCCAACGAGTTTAATTGGATTTGTAAGGAAATCGAAAATCACTCCCTCTTCCTCTGCGTTTTCTACCTCCTCTCCTCTTGCCGGCAATTCCTTTTTAGATCTGCGATATACAATATGCGATTCATCCGAACCAAGCCTTAGAGCTGTTCTGGCGCAATCCATCGCGACATTCCCGCCGCCGAATGTCAACACCCTGCGCGGTCTCTTGATCGGCGTGTTGTAATCGGGAAACAGGTAGCCCTTCATCAGGTTTACACGCGTTAGATATTCGTTCGCTGAAAATACGCCGTTAAGATTTTCACCCGGTATATCCAGAAACCACGGAAGTCCCGCGCCTGTTCCGATGAATATCACATCGTATTCCTCAAGCAGACTTGCGATAGTTCTTGTCTTGCCCACCACGAAATCATATTTAACTTTTACTCCGAGTTTCTGAACGTAATCCATCTCACGTTTGACAATAGCTTTTGGCAGCCTGAACTCCGGAATGCCGTAGATAAGAACTCCGCCGGGTTCGTGAAGCGCCTCGAAAATGGTTATATCGTGCCCCTTCACAACCAGGTCAGCGGCAACAGTAAGCCCCGCCGGACCCGCTCCCACAATCGCCACTTTTTTTTCTGTTGATTCTGCAATCTTTGGATATTCCAATGTGTCCTGTGATGCTTCCCAGTCAGCAATAAATCTCTCAAGACGCCCAATAGAAACAGGTTCATGCTTGACTCCGACAATGCACAATTTTTCACACTGCTCCTCCTGAGGGCAAACACGGCCACAAACTGCGGGAAGAGCATTTTTATCCTTCATTACTTTTGCCGCTTCCTTGAAATTCCCATCAGCAATAAGACCGATAAATTCAGGAATCCTTACCTCAACAGGACAGCCTTCCCTGCATTTTGGCTTTTTGCATTGAAGACATCTGCTTGCTTCCTCCATGGCAAGTTTCTCAGTGAAGCCCAGAGCCACCTCATCGAAATTACGGACACGCTCCTCGGGTGTCTGCTTGGGCATATTTACCCTGTTTGGTTTTATCTTCGATTTCTTTTTCTTCTCTTCAGCCATATTGTGGATTTAACCTCTGGTTATTTTGCACTTATAGACTTTTGTTTTATTGCCTCTTACTTCCCCCCCTTAATCCCCCCGCGAGCGTGGGGAAACAACTGACTCCCTCCCCGCCCGCGATGAGGGCAGGGATTGGGACATCTTGCTCCCTCCCCGCTCGCGGGGAGGGCTGGGGTGGGGGCATCATTCTTTCAAGAACAATTAAATCACCTGATAAGTTTGCAATGATACTCTGTTCCTGTTCCGCTTTTTCTCAACGGCGCTGTTTCCTCGTCGTAATATGTCAGGCGCCTTTGCCTGAATTCATCCCAGTCCACAAGGTGGCCATCAAAATCCGGCCCGTCAACACACGCGAATTTCGTTTCACCATCGACTGTAAGGCGGCACACCCCGCACATGCCTGTGCCGTCAATCATGATTGGATTCATGTTTACGATTGTTTTTACACCACTCGCTCTTGTAACATCAGATGTTCTATTCAGAAGGAAAGTGCATCCATTAACAATGAATCTGTCCGGCTTGATATTTTTCTCTTTCAGAATGTCAGGCAGAAGAGAAATATGCCCTGGATACCCCATGGTGCCATCGCGAGTGATTGTAAAAACACTATCGACCAGCTCCTCATACCTTTCCTTCCAGTAGATAAGATATTGCGACCGCGCCTCAAGAAGCACATGAACCGTATTGCCTGCTTCTTTCAACGCCCTTGCGATGGGATAAATACTGCCAATTCCGAAACATCCACCGACACAAACAACGGTTCCAAAATTCTCAATATCGGTTGGGAGTCCGAGAGGACCCACGAAAGTCGGAATTGTATCGCCGGGTTTTAACAGCGCAAGAAGCGATGTTGACTCCCCTACTTCAATGAAGAAAGCTGTTACAGTTCCTAATTCGGGATTGTAATCCGAAACGGACAGAGGAATTCGCTCTCCCTTGTCATCAGGGCGTAGAATTATGAATTGCCCCGGCTGGACTGATTTCGCGACATCCTCAGCCTCAACAACAAGTTCGTGAATATTAGGCACAATCATTCTTCTTTCGATTATTTTATACTCCAACCTTTTTCACCTCCACCGGGCATGGGTTGGTTTCCAATCTGAATAGCTGCTCGAGGTCACATCTATCTTTCAATCCGCCGAATGCAAGTGGTTTGAACAGATAAATCGCGCCTTTTGGAATTTCATCCTCGATTCGCGCGCACGCAGTGCCGCTTTTATCCCCAGCTGTAACAATGAGCTTCTCGCCCTCTGTGATTCCAAGTTCCTTCGCATCCTCGGAATTCAGATGAAACCCCTCCTCAGGATTCAGTATCTGCAAGCCTTCAACCTTCGACGTTATATCAACGCCCCGATATGAATAACCGCCGGGCTGCATGACCAGAAGGAATCCGCTTTTTTTACGCGGTTTTGCCGACACCGGCACTGTTTCAGGAAGCACTGTCTCGACTCTTAAAGTGTCCATTTTGCGATGAATCCTTCCTGATTTTGGAAAGCCATCGGCAAGGTCGGATATTTCATCGAGTACGTTATCCGAACTTTCATAGTCAAATCCAGCGACATCAAGTTGCTTTGCTATTTGGGAAAGTATCCACCAGTCGGGACGAGCTCTGCCGTACATAACACTATCAGGCAATTTCTCGACACCCGGCGCGTCCTGAACACGACCCTCCATGTTGACCAGTGTTCCTGATGATTCGAGAAAACTTGTCGCTGGCAAATAGAGATCAACATCAAAATCAGGCTCGTAAATATCCTGTACTATTAAATAATCGCAATCCGGCCTTTGCGCAAATGGCACCGCACCGACCAGATAAAGAACTTTGGGACGGCATTCTCCCGCTTGTATTTTATCAATCGTGATTCCATCATCTTTGGGAAATTTAACTTTCCATGCGGATTCCAGTTTCTTGGTAGTTTTCTCGTCGCCTTTGAAAACCGCTCCGGGAAGGATTTCAGGAAATGCGCCAAGGTCAATGGCGCCTCGAGTATTAGTGCCGTAGTAAAGGGGAATTATGGATACATTATCCTTTTTGGATAGTTCAGTGATACTGCTTATCAAATCAGCGTTGTCAGTATAGCTGAAAATTCTCGGACCGACAATGACCATCAGGTCATCCTGGCCTTTTAAAAGCTCAAGCGCATCCGCGAGTTTTTCCTTTTTAACACCGCTTAACTTCAATTCCTTTTTCAAATCTGTCGCGTTGTTAAAAAGGCTTTTCACAAGGGCATCAAGCATGATTCCCTCAGTCGCGGGTTCGACTTGAAGCCAGCAGTGGGAATATTGCGCGAGGTTGGAGCGTCTTGAGTTTATGGTAACCAGCCTTGCTCCCGCTTTGATTGCCTTTCTAATTTCAACGCCGATTATTGAAAAATTGAATCTCGTATCAAGCCCTATCGCAAGTATGGTTTTCGCTTTCTTTATTTCCTGAATTTTAATCGGTTTCTGGAACATCCTTTCCCAGAACGGCAAACCACCGCCCAGTGATGATCTTGCGGTTGAGTCTATTGAATTTGATTGCATGACAGTACGGACAAATTTCTGCGCCGTGAATAAACTTTCGTTCGTGCAGTCAGGCGAGATAAGCATCGCGAATTCATCCGGTTTCAAATCCTTTAGTTTTTCCGCCGCTTTTTCAATTGCTTCATCCCATAACTGCTCTTTCCAGTAACCATCGATTCGAGCCATTGGCTTACGAGCTCGTTCGAAATGATGTGAAACCTCACCCATACAGAACCTGCCTTTCAGGCAAGCCTGTCCATCGTTGACTTCTGAATCATGTACAGGAACCGCTTTCGAGAACCATCCATCCTTGTGAAACAGTTCTAGCTGGCATCCTATTGCGCAGTACGGGCAGGTTGCAATTACACTGCCATCCGGGATGCCATCCCATTTACTGGCTTTCTCTGCAAGCGCGCCTGTCGGGCAGACATTGATGCATGCGCCGCAGAATTCACAACCCGCCTCGATGTGATTCCTTCCAAACGCAGTACCCACTCTCGTTTTGTTTCCCCTGAAGTTAAAAGCCAACACCGATGTTCCTCGCACCTCCTGGCACATTCGAATGCATCGTCCGCAAAGTATGCACAGGTTGTAATCCCTGTCGAAAAACGGATCCATCCTTTCAGGTTCATGCTCCTTGTAAATCACAGGATAGCTTAGTTCAGTGATTCCAAGATAGTTGACAACGTCCTGTAATTCGCACTGTCCATCGTTGGGACAGTAGCGGCATCCGGTTGTTACTCCCGATTTTCTAACCGTTTTCGTGAACGGTTTGCATTCATCTGCTTCTTTACATATCAGGCAGCTTGATGGGTGTTCGCTTAAAATCAGTTGGACAAGTTCTGTTCTGATTTCCCTTATTGCTTCCGTCTCTGTCAATACCACCATTCCATCATCCGCGATTGTGCTGCATGAAAGCGGATATCCGCGCATGCCCTCTATTTCAACAATACATAACCGGCATCCGCCAAATGGTGAAAGGTCCTTGTGTGAACACAAAGTTGGAATGTAGATGTCATTCAGTTCCGCTGCACGAAGGACTGTAACTCCCTCAGGCGCTTCGACTTCCCGTGTGTTGAATGTCAGTTTTATCTTTGAGTTATTAGCCATGATTCCTTCGCTGAAAAAGAAATATGTTATTAAGATTTATCCTCGCCTGACACAATCTCGATAGCGTCACCCGCGATAGCGTCAAATCGGCATACCTCGTAACAGGCACGGCATTTTATGCACTTACTCTCATCCAGATTATGCGGTTCAGATCGGGGACCGGTAATCGCGCCTGTCGGGCAAACTTTCACACAGGCCTGACAACCCGTGCATTTTTCTGGAATAATTCTGAAAACGACAAGGTCGCGGCAAACCGCTGCCGGACATCTTTTATCAATAATATGAGCAAGATATTCATCACGGAAATATTTTAATGTTGAAAGGACCGGATTTGGTGCAGTTTGCCCAAGACCGCAAAGCGCCGAGCGTTTGATTGATTCACCAAGTTTCTCAAGTTTTTCCAAATCAGAAAGTTCGCCTTCACCCTTTGTGATTTTCTCAAGTATATTCACCAAATGACGGGTTCCCACGCGGCACGGAACACATTTGCCACATGATTCCTGCTGTGTAAATTTGAGAAAGTACTTCGCCAGATCAACTACGCATGTATCCTTGTCCAGAACGATAATCCCACCAGATCCCATAATTGATCCGACTTTCGCGAGGTTTTCATAATCAACGGGCATGTCAAGGAATTCCTCGGAGAGGCATCCGCCGGATGGGCCTCCTGTCTGCACCGCTTTGAATGGTTTAAACAGTCCGCCGCCAATATCGAAAATAATCTTCCTTAGTGTTGTTCCCATCGGGACTTCAATCAGTCCGGTACGGCGAACTCGCCCTACAAGAGAAAACGTTTTTGTACCCTTGCAGGCTTCAGTTCCAAAATCTGTGTACCAGTCAGCGCCACGGCGTATGATATTTGCAATCGTTCCAAGAGTTTCGACATTGTTGATAATTGTAGGCTTGCCCCATAATCCGGCAACAGCAGGAAATGGAGGGCGAGTACGCGGCATTCCCCTATTGCCCTCAATAGAGGCTATCAGCGCTGTTTCCTCGCCGCAGACAAAAGCGCCTGCCCCTTCTTTTATTTTAATTTCGAGATTGAATCCTGAACCAAGAATATTCTCCCCTATCAGCCCAAGTTCCTCCATTTGGGAAATCGCTTTTTCGAGACGGCTAATAGCCAGCGGATATTCAGCGCGGATATAGATGTACGCTTTCGATGCGCCAATTGTATATGCGGCAATAACCAGCCCTTCCAAAACCGCGTGAGGGTCTCCCTCAATTAAGGAGCGATTCATAAACGCGCCTGGGTCGCCCTCATCGGCGTTGCATATCATGTATTTTTGGTCAGATTCAACATCACGGCAGAATTTCCATTTTTTCCATGTAGGGAATCCCGCTCCGCCTCTACCTCTCAATCCTGACTGCTTGATTAAATCAAGCGTTTCCTCCCACGGTTTCGACAGTACGCTTTCAAGAGCGACATACCCGTCACGAGCAAGATAATGGTCAATCTCGGACGGGTCTATAATTCCGCAATTACGAAGAACAATCCGAACCTGCGGTTTAATCATCGGGTGGTCATAAAAGCGCGGAATATCATCACCGTAATCTCCATTGTCGCCGAAATGCCCTACAAGCCCGAGTTTTGGTATTTCATCTTTTAAGAAAAATCGCTTTATAATTTTCTCAGCTTTCTCTTCATTTACATTGGAGAAACAAATTCTTGGCTTGCCCGGCGGTTTGATATCCATCAGAGGTTCAAGATAACAAGGACCAATACATCCAACCTCGATAATATCAGCGTCAACGCCAATCTCTTTGAGAGTCTTCTTCGCAGCTTTTATTGTTTCCTGTGCACCCGCCGCATTTCCGCAGGTAGCGGCCCCGAAAAACAATATTGGTTTTTTATTTTCTTCAAGAGATTTCCACTTTATTTCAGCGGTTTTTCTTCTCTTATTTAACGCGGTTTTACTCATCAGTTACCTCAACGCTTTGAGTGTATTTCTCAAGCACATCCATGAGCTTGAGCACAGACATCTGGCTGTATATTTTGTCATCGATTTTTATAACCGGTGCAAGCGCGCAGCATCCAAGACATGCTACACGATTCAAATCAAACCTGCCGTCCTCGGTTGTCTGGCCTTCCTTGATGCCAAGTTCATATTCAAGCATATTAAGAATCTGCTGCCCTCCTTTTACATGGCACGCTGTCCCCATACAAACATAAATTGAATGTTCACCCGGTGGAGTAAATCTGAATTGTGCATAGAAAGTTGAGACGCCATAAATTTCATTTTCAGAAATTCTAAGCTTGTCTGAAATTAGTTTGATTGATTCAGGAGATATAAATCCTTCAACCTCCTGAACCTTCTGGAGCATAGGTATAAGATTCTCCCGTCTTGTGGAGAATTTTTCCAAAACAGAAGCCGCGGTTTTTACAACCATTACTTCCCTCCGTCTCACAGTATTCCAAAGGAAAATAAAAAGGGAAACACACCAGCGTCCCTCAACGCCATGTTACCCTCATTGCAAGCATGAATAACTACTCTATTCCAAGTTCGTGCAGTTTAATCGCCAGTTTCCATGTGTCCAGATCTGATGAAAACAGCGTTATTCCCGCCTTGTCAGCAAGTGCAATGACATCATCAAGCGGTTTCTTGGCACGAACAAAGATAATTGCTGAAATATCAACAAGGTTTGCGGTTGCAATCAAGTTCTTGTGCATTTGTATAGTCATCAGCAAATTGCCGGCTTGAGCTCCGGAAACGATGTCGCTGACCATGTCTGAGATAAAAACACCATCGATATCCTTGTCATAGATAGCGTTAAGCGGTGTCATGCCAATTTTTTCTGCCAGTTCTGATACTTTCATTTTTATATCCTCATAAGTTGTTACAGGGAAATAACCAAGTTTATAATTTTAGCGCTTCAATAAATTGTATGGGTTATTTGCACCCCCGTAAAAAAAGGGGCATTCCCTAATTATAGGGTACGTCCACACAAGGCTTCAAATCTGATGTCATCAATATACTATTCTGTAACCCCTTATTTATACTGTGTTTATTCACTTGGTTGGGACAGTCCCCTTTTTTTACTCAATCTAAACTCGACCCACACGATTTATTGAAGAGCCATGATTTTAATATATTTCGGTCATTCCCATATCGGCGATTATCTCACCTTTGCAGGTGTCAAAATTCTTTATAAAACTGTCAGGCACGAACAGAATTTTCTTTCCGGGTGTTTTAATCCTGCTGTTGAAATACTCTGTAAGGGCACGTGTTTCCTCCTGGGTTACAGCTTTTGACATTCCACTTGGATCCTCGGAAAGCGCGACATAAACCCACGTTTTGTTTTCGCCCACGATATTGGCAAGTTGCGCCGCGTTGCAGGTTGGGTCACATTCGGTGCAAAGCATCAACCCGACTACGTTGTCCAGTTTAACTATTTTTTTGTGTTTCGCGCATTCAAGATCAAATTTCACAGCCTGAGCGCTGCCGAGATATTTCCAAGTGAATTCACCATCAGTATAGTTGTCTATTGGTGGAGTATCCTCAAGTGAGAAAAAAGACTGCCTTGCCCCTGTTTCGACACATCGTTCGGTAACAAGATAGCCGTTTCGAATGTTTATAATCCGCCATTCATGCTGGCTTTCTGTTTCAGTCATGCTTGCTCCGTGTTTAAGCTTTGAATTATTAACTTACACTCGCTTGCAGGATTGCTTATTTCAGTTTTTATCAAAAAAAATAGCCCCCATTTTGATCAGCATTATAGCACCCTGCTAATGAAAGTTAAATAGTCGCCTGCGGAAAAAATGCATGGACTTATTATGGTAAAATCCTGATGATGACTTCAAGTGAAAAGAAATATAATATCATTGGATATGAGTTGGTTCTCCTCATCGCGATTCTCACAGGAATCGGACTATGGCAGACGAGAAATTCAACACCGCAATTGATTGCGCATGAACGTAATCCCGTCGGAATCATGGGAACAAGCTGCAGGATTATCGCTGTCGATGATGGCTCTTCCCGCATTGATGTTGAAAATGTTCTAATTAAGGCAGAGAAAAAGATTCGGAACATTGAGGCTTTGATGAGCGTTCACCTTGATAATTCCGAGGTTTCAATTTTCAATCGTTCTGAATCCGGCTCAATTCCATTAAGTTTGGACACGCGGCAGGTCTTATTTCATTCACTCATGATGCATCGTTCTTCAGAAGGCGCTTTTGATATAACCTGCAGACCAATTATCGAGCTTTGGAAGAAAGCCTCAAAACAGGGACGCATTCCTCATGAATCAGAAATTCAATTAGCCAAAGAAAGCAGCAATTGGAGTATGATTGAAATTATCAATGCAAATAGTAATGTAAAAAAACTGTCCGATATTGTTGAAATCGACCTTGGAGGAATCGCAAAGGGACACGCTATTGACAAAGCTTTGAATACTATCTGGAACGCAGGATTAAAAGGCGGACTTGTCGATGTTGGAGGTGACATCAGATGTTGGGGTGAATCACCCGATGGCTTATGGAAAGTTGATATCCGCAATCCTTTCGATAATGGAGTTTGCGCGCAACTTGAATTAACAGATTTGGCAGTCTGCACAAGCGGGAATTATAACAGGTATTTTGAAATCGACGGGGTTCGATACAGCCACATAATCGACCCCCGAACCGGAATGCCTGCTGACTCTGTGCCATCCGTAACTGTGATAGGCCAAATTACGGCCTTTGCCGATGCATGGGCGACAGCATTAAGTGTGCTTGGAAAAGACGGATTATCACTGGAGCCTTTTGGAAATTACGAAGCGATTATTATCACCGGCTCGGCTGATAACTGCAAAGTTTATATGACAGAGAAATGCAGTGATTATTTGGTTAGTGATTTTCCTGACGGATGGGAAGTTACAATCATTCATAGATAACCCCTTTGGAGTAATTCAATTCCGTGGAATTAATACCCGGATACCTGTACTCGGTTTTCACCAGCGCTCTTTGGGCAATATCATGCGTTGGATTGGGCTCACTTGTTACCGCGAGGTAAAAAAACCTGACGCGGCTTGAATCATTCATTTTCAGTTTCATAACCGGATGCGCAATCTGGATAATAACCGGTTTGGTTTTACTCGCGTTTGGTCTATTCAAACCCATCATCCTGAATATCCTTGTGTATTTGGCAGGTGCCAGCTCACTTGTTCTTCACGGTGGAAAGTGGCTGGCAGATATCCGAAACGGATTCAAGCCCGACATTCCAATTTTATGTTTAATAATTGCAATTGGCGCACAAATTCTGTATGCATTCCTGCCGATTACCGCATTTGACGCTCTTCTTTATCACCTTCCACTGGCAAGTCGGATGCTTGAAACCGGCGCTGTTTCATGGACACCGTGGATAATTAACGCGACACTGCCGCAAAATTATGAGCTTCTTCAGGCAATAGGTCTGGCGTCAGGAGGAGATGTCGGAGCAAATCTTGTCAGCTGGTGGTTCGAGCTTGCTACTGTGGTTACGCTTATCGCAATGGGAGGACGTCTGGGAAACTGGAGAATCGGGTTATGGGCGGCGATTGCGTTGAGCATTACTCCAATATGGTTCTGGCTTTGCCATGTTGCTTACATCGAAAGCTTCCTTGCATTTGGATTCTGTTTCTTCGCTCTTTGCATGATGACAAAACCTCCCGGATGGATAATCGGCATTGCTGTCGGATTCCTTGCCGGAACGAAATACTGGGGAATTGAAATCGCCACAATAGGATTTCTAATATGGCTTATCCAATGCCGTCCGGGCTTGAAAAGCGTTGCATCAGCGATTTCCGTGGCTTGCGCACTCGCGTTATTCTGGTATGCAAGAAATATCTGCCTGTTTGCAAATCCTTTCTTCCCATATTACAACGAGTATTTCGCTTTCCTTGGCAATCCGAAACTTGAAGACGCAATTGAAACAGCAATGAAATACCCACGAGTCAAGGCAAGTCCGCAGACATTCATCGGGTGGATTCAATTACCGATTAAACTCATTACCAATCCGGTCCCTGAATACTCCGATGATGCAGCTCTTTCATGGAAACATATTGGATGGATTTCGATTTTCTGGTCACCAGCAATATTTGTCATATTAAAAAAGAACCGCGATGCTCTGGCAGTTTATGCATTCGCATTTTTCGCATTGTTCTCATGGCTGGTGATTCACCAAATCGCATACTTGAGATATCTCACCCCAATCCTGCCGATAATGTACCTTATGGCTGTTTTATTAATTTCACATATTCTGTCCTGGATTCGATTAAATCAAAAATCACAAAAAATCGTCGCAAGCCTTGCGTCTTTACTTGTGATTCTCCATCTAATCGGACCAACCACAGATCGAGGTTTGATTCAAATTCCGTTTACATCAGAAGAGCGTAATATCTTTCTCGAAGTTAACATTGACGGCTTCTCGGCAATAAATGCCCTTAACCAGATTGATCCGCCACCACAAGTTTATTTTTTATACGGAAAAGGAGTACGGCATTATTGCAAATTCCCTCTTTATGCCGGATGGAATGATCCTTGCGGTTATTATAAATTCCTCAATCATGCATCTTCCGGAGAGGAACTTGCCGACTGGCTGTGTGAGATTGGCGTTGATGTCCTTCTTGTCAACGAAAGGCGAGTAAGGCAAATCGAAAGCGACCCCATGAGGTTAAAGGAGATTTTGCAGGATGACGAATTTACATCAGTCTTTTCCCCTCGTTATCTCCATTACAAGCCAACGCCTGATTCCATAAGTGAAGTATCGATGTATGCAAAAAAATAAATACTGCGAGCCATCAAAAAGATGATATCGCTCTAAGCGTATTTTTCAGCTGAAGTGGATTTAATGCCCTCATCGTTGATTACATTTGAAATTCCCTCGGATGCCATTTTAATCGCGACACTCTCAACCAGTTCCCTGCCTGGCTTTGTGCGATTTATCTCCGCGACTTCAATAATCAATTTCATATAGTCGATTGAATAATTCTCTGCAACCTCTTTAACCATCGGAACAAACGAAGAATGGAATCGCGCGATACCAAGCACAAAATCGATTGCCTCAAATCCACCGGATGAAACCAGATGCGGCCTTATCAGGCGTTCACCGGAACTCATCAGTTTGTAAACATCAAGTCCCGTTTCAAATCCGGATTTTTCAAGAATCATCGCGAGGGATTCAGTAATGGCGTTACCCGCGCTTCTGCCGATTCCCTGCAGGGTGGAGTCAACAATTGTCGCTCCTTCCTCAACAGCTGCCAGCACATTCGCGTTTGCGAGCCCGAGATTGTCATGTCCATGAAATCCCAGATTCACATCCGATACCGCACGAGCCGCGCGGATATATTGCCGTACCTCCCGTGGAATCATTCCACCGGCTGAATCGACAAGAACAGCGACATCCGCGCCCATTTCCCCTACATGCTTTGCACATTTGGCAAATTCATCCGGGCTTACAACGTACGATTTAAGAAGATTTGAGGAAACTGTAAAGCCAAGATTTTTAGCGATGGTTATATAATCTTCCTGCTCGGTGTACTGAGTGATATTGTTTCCGATTCGAACGAAATCCATTCCAAGGTCGCGCGCCATAATTAAATCGCCGGCTCTGGCAACACCGGGGATGAAAAAGCAACCGAATTTCGCTTTTTTTAAAACCTCACGCGCCACTTGAATATATTCCCTGTCCGTATGCGCCGCCTTGCCCAGACCCGCGGATTCAGCGTTCAAGCCCCATCCATGCCCAATCTCAATCTGCCTTACACCAGCAGATTCAAGTTCCGATGCTATACGCCGCGTGTCATCAAGAGAAAATTGGAAGTCTATTGCGTAACTGCCATCTCGAAGTGTTGTGTCCAAAATCGTAATTTCACGATTCTTAACCCGTGCTGGGATCGTTATAGGTTTCTCGATTTTATCCGTTCTGTTATTTCCAGTCATGGTAACCTCTTTTCTGGCGTACAAAACCTGATTTACCTCGTTGATATTCTGATTTCTATATCGACTGGAATTAAATTGGATTAAGTGGATTGTAATTCTGAACTTGATTCAGAATCCATGCTTTTTCGCTGGAAGTGGATTCCGGGTCAAGCCCGGAATGACATTAAATAAATATTTAATAAATACTCAAAACCTGGTGATTTTTTAGTATCGGTAAAAAGCTCAACCTGGGAGCGCTGGTCTCTGACCGGCATTTTAGCAAGGTTAATTGAAATCATAGAGCTTGTCTAACAGATGGCATAACTAAAGACAATGATAGAGTTTATCAACCATACTTGTAAGATTCAGTTTTACTATTTCCAGTTAGCCCAACCAGGTGCCGGTCAGAGACCAGCACTCCCAGGAAAAAATATATTTGTAAAACACAACAACTTAGAACATAGTTTTTCAGCAACGACTAATTATATGATTCTCAATCATTGATTTTAAGGCGCTACCTCCCTCTGCGAGACCTCGACAATCGCAATCCTGACATATGTGATTCGCTTGAACCTGATTTTGATATGTAATACAGTTCAAGCAGGTTTCGAATGCGTGTGGGAGTCTCGAATTCATCAAAGGGATGGGGCAGGTAATCGTTTACGCCGTCGAGGATAAACTCAAACGCTCGTTCGTATCGTGATTTTGGCGATGCCACGAGAATTGGAATCATGCTGTGCCGGGGACTCATCGACAAACCGGCCACAAAATCTTCAACATCCTTAGGCTCATAATTAACCTCGATGATAACAAGTTGCCCGTCGTTTTCATTGAGATACTCAAGCGCATCATTAAGGTCGGTTTTTGTTACGAAGTCGTAATTCTGTGACTGGTGCGCTTCGTGAAGAACCGCTTCCAAATCTACTGTTAGCGGGATATTCCTTTGGACTATGATTATCGTTTCCCTCGATTTTGACTGTATAGCCGTGCCGGATGAATACTGAATCTCCTTAAGCGCGGTTTTGACATCATCGAAAATCGGAATAAACAGATTTGCCCTTGCCACTCGAATGATCTTCATGACATCCGGCTTGACCCCTGTCATGACCATGTGGACGTTTGTCTTGTGGCAATATCTGTGCGTGTTAATTATGCTGGACAAACCCTGAGAATTTATGTAACTGACACTGGATGCATCAAGGATGATTTTAGTATAACCGCTTTGAATAAGCTCCTTGAAACCGGGCATTGGCGCCTGCATCAATGTTGTAATGGAACCTGAATATTTAATTACAGGAATTCCCTGCTCAAATGTGGATGTAAATTCCGCCATGCCATTCCTCCAGATATACTAAATGAAGCGATTACTATTTATTGCAGCAAGTTCAAATTGTTTTCAGCGGTTCATTTAGATTCTAATGGGAAAAACGGTTATTCGCAAGTGGGGAAATTATTTACATCAGAAGACCTTTAAAAAAGGCAAATTCACATTGTAATTGTAACCCGGCGTCCCCTCGCCGGGGTTTTCCTGCCATACCCCGGGAAAGGGATCCCGGATTGCGTGGTAGGCAAGCAAGTTTCCCGGGAAATGGATTCCCGGGCTGCAATTTGTGCTTGACTTGGAAGAGAGAATCTACAGATTAATCCCAATTCTATCTCAAAAGAACATTTCATCCTCTTCATCGAACACAATAAGCACATCATCGATTTCAACAAGGTCGCCTTCCTTGACGTTTAACTTCCTTACAATGCCTGATCTCTGCGCTTCAAGTTCGTTTTCCATTTTCATCGCTTCAAGAATTATGCACAAATCGCCCTTTTCCACTTTTTGGTTCTCTCTAACCGCTAGTTTAATAATCTTACCCGGCATTGGGCTGATGATAGCATTGCCGTGCGATTCAGCGACCAAACCTCCTCTGGTTTTGGATAACTTCGATTTACCCAGGAAATCAATCTCCACATCAGCGGGTTTGCCATCCAGCAGTATGTATTTCGGAAAACCATCCTCCCCATATTCGAATTCAGCTTCATGCGATATATTCTGAATAATGATCTGTCTGGGAAATTCCTTGTTACATTCCTCGATCAGCTGAATGGGATACACTCTGCCATTAATCTTAACCCTCGATGGAACAGTCTCATGCCTCTCGCAAGAGACCTCAATCTCAAAAGGTTTATCGTTTATGTTAACTGAGAATTTCATAGTGTTTGCATACTGGCGCAATTAAAGATTTATCTGTTTCTTATATCAAATCGCCTGCTTAACCTCCATGCGCTTCTAACATTCTGCCTATTGACACCGTTTCTATCATGATGTTTCATTGTCATTCGCCGCGTATAGAGGAAAACGTCCACCGCAGTCGCGATTGCCGCCGCTCCCTCATCAATCGACAGTTCAGATTTCAACCTTTTGATGTTCTTTTCAATGAAAGATGTGTCATATTGCGAATTCCTGAAATCGCGATTTTTCATCAGAGCGAGATGAAATTCCTTTGTTGTTCTGATACCCAGAATTTTCATCTCAGTTAGGGCATACTCCATGCGATTAATCGCGGATCGCCTGTTTGCCGCATGTACAATGACCTTGGCAATCAGTGAATCATACTGCCTTGGGATTTCATAACCGTTAAACACCGCTGTATCAACGCGAATACCCGGTCCCATCGGGAATCTGACCGATTCAATCATGCCGGGATTCGGTATGAAATCCGCAAACGGATCCTCCGCGTTAATACGGCACTCAATCGACCAGCCGTTTACTTTTATATCTTTCTGTTTGTATCGTAATTTCTCGCCCTGCGCGATTCTAATCTGTTCCTTGATTAAATCAATGCCGGTTACCATTTCGGTTACCGGATGCTCAACGCCGGTAACCATCTCAGTTACCGGATGCTCAACCTGGATTCTGGTGTTCATCTCCATGAAATAGAAATTGTCATCAGCGTCAATAAGGAATTCAATTGTCCCGGCCGACTGGTAGTCTGCCGCTTTGGCGGCAGTAACGGCGATTTGCCCCATCTTTTCACGTTTCTCGCTGTTTAAAAAAGGGCTTGGCGCTTCCTCCAGAAGTTTCTGGTTTCGTCTCTGAAGAGTGCAGTCCCTTTCGCCCAGATGCACTACGTTTCCGTATTTATCCGCGAGAATCTGGAATTCAATATGACGGGGATTGACAATGTACTTTTCCATGAAAACTGATTCCGAGCCGAAAGCGGCAAGAGCCTCTGATTTCGCTGACCAGAACGCAAGATCCATCCCGCGAGGCTCATGGACAATTCTCATTCCCCTGCCACCGCCGCCCATAGACGCTTTCAATATTACCGGATACCCCAGTTCCTCAGCGATTGCTCTCGCTTCCTCAACATCCAGAATCGACCTGTCAGCACCGGGAATCGTGGGGATACCGGCGCCAATCATCGTTTTTTTCGCGATTGTCTTTTCACCCATCGACAAAATCACATCAGGATCAGGCCCTATGAAAACGATGTCATTCTCGATGCAGCCTTTTGCAAGTCCAGGATTCTCAGCAAGGAATCCATAACCCGGATGAACGGCATCCGCTCCGGTTTTCAGCGCGGCATCGATTATTTTATCAATCCTGAGATACGATTCATTTGCCGGCGATGGTCCAATGTGGCAAACCTCATCCGCAAGCCTGACATGAAGCGAGCAGATATCGATATCCGAATACACCGCGACTGTCTTAATCCCCATTTCACGGCATGCGCGAATGATTCGCACCGCTATTTCACCGCGATTCGCTATCAGGATTTTCCTTATTTGAACCCTTTGGGGCATCATATTTCTAATCGCCAGATTCAACGACTATATAAATTATCGACTGGTCTATGTTCAATCCTAATTAAGTTTGATTAAGAAAAGAGCATAAATCATATTCGAACCATCCTCAAACCGCAAGTTGAAGGCGTTTAATTATCCGGGAAGCCTTGGTCTCTGGGGGCTGTTGAAAAAGATGCATTTTTACCGGTGTCTGACACCTTGATAATGATATTGTCAAGGGGTCTGACACCGGTATCCCAAGTAAATTTCAAATGCCATATATGGTAAAGTTTATCTACCGGTCTGTTCATGCCTCACAGTAAAATTGTGCAAATAATATGAAGGAGTCCGACACCCTACATTAGGACACTCAAGGGCTCTGACACCAACTTTTCTTTAAAAATTCACCATCGGATTTTACTGAGATTTACGGCAAAAATGGATTCAAATCAAACATAATATGAACCCATTTCTAAAATCCTAATTTGGAATATGGCGGTCTCTATCAAATATATCCTGTGCACGAAAGGCTACCCTATCACTAACCTCATCCGTCATAGTATGAATAACCATCGTAGTAATAACCGCACGGCCACTTCTTCCACAGTTTATCGTTATCCAAATTCAGCGATGAAAAATCTGTCAATTCGTAATCGCCAATCCATTCCAACGGTTCCATATCCTGTGTTATCGCGAATGTCCTTAGATTCTCATTTCCCTCGTTTGGAACAGCCAGAATAGTAATCGTGGATTCCTTAATCACCTTGTCGCCTTCAATTACCGCCGGTTTGATATCAAAAAGCACTATTTTGTATCCGGGAACGAAATCCTCAAGCTTGCGCTCTTTCGATGCCATATACGCATTGGTAATATCATCCCAACTTCCAAATGTCTTGTCATTTCGTTTCACTACTGTCCGGTTAAGTTATTGACCAATTGCCGGATTGATGATTAATAAAGAACATACCGGCTTATTGGTATTTATCAGACATGAACCGAAAGTGAATACCGAATCGTTCTATCCGTAAAAAGGGGACAGTCCACATAAGGCTTCAAATCTGACGTTATCAATGAACTACACCGCGAACCCGCATTTATACTGAGTTTATTCGCTTTGTTGGGACAGTCCCCTTTTTACTACCGTCGTGGAATATTCTAAAAGGTCAAGTTCTTCGAGTTGCCCTTGTGCAGTGGATTTGTCGCATAATTGAAGAATCAATCCCCCCGCGAGCGGGGGGAAATGTTTTTCGCATTAGTAAACAATATATCCTGTCTATATACTTGCGAAGGGGAGAGACAACATTCTACATCCCCGCTCGCAGGGAGGGCTGGGGTAGGGGCATTTTTTTTGCGATACCTTTCCCGACATGCTCGTTAGTGAGAGGCGAGTGGGTATTCGACGATACCCCTCACTAACATTCGGGGCTCGGTTTATAAAAACTGTCTTTAAACAGGTAACATGCCTTTTCACCATTTCAAGCTAATCTATTCTTTACATAAGCAAGTTGATTTGATAATATTTGTGCCTTGTTCAGTGAGCAGGTTTTGTTCATTGTGAACTAGTGAAGTAATTCACACAATGTGGTTGCGTGAGTTTTTAGGCTTATATCCATGATATTCGAATTTGCTGGAGACATACCGGCTTGATGATGACCCGTCACGGGGAATGGCGGGTTATAACATTTTTACAAGTATTTTATTGGAGATGCGGTAATGGAAATTAAAAAAGTACTGGTAATTGGAGCAGGCCAGATGGGCGCTGGAATTGCCCAAGTTGCCGCAACTAACGGATTCGAGGTTATCCTTCAGGATATAATTCCCGAACAGATTGAAAAGGGAATGTCGGTTATCAACAAATCAATTTCTAAATTTGTCGCAAAGGAAAAAATCACGCAGGATGAAGCGGATGCGATTCTTGCCCGTATCAAGGCTACGGCTGAACTTGATTACAATGTGGATATTGTAATCGAGGCGATTATCGAAAACGAGGATATCAAGAGGAAGGTTTTCGCTGACCTTGATGATCATTGTCCTGATCACACGATTCTGGCATCAAACACATCATCAATTCCAATCACAAAACTCGCAAGCGCGACAAAACGGTCCGGAAAGGTAATCGGAATGCATTTCATGAATCCGGTCCCTATCATGAAACTGGTCGAGCTCATTCGCGGTGAGGATACCGATGATTCCACATACGCCGATGTCAAAACGATGTCCGAGAAGATGGGCAAGACATTCACAGTGTCGAGTGATTATCCGGGATTCATAGCGAATCGAATTCTCCTGCCGTTTATCAATGAAGCGGCTTTCACCCTGATGGAGGGAGTCGGAACCGCGGAGGATATCGACACGACAGCGAAACTCGGATTCAACCATCCGATTGGACCTTTAGCGTTAGCGGATTTAATCGGGCTTGACACATGCCTTGCGATTCTAAATGTTCTTCATGATGGATTGGGTGATCCGAAATATCGCCCATGTCCGCTTTTAAAACGCCTTGTAAACGCCGGCCATCTTGGACGGAAGGCAGGCAGAGGTTTTTATGATTACAGCAAGCAGTAAATTCAGGAGATAATTATGGCGGGAACAATAATTGTAAATGATGATCGATGCAAGGGCTGCGGAATTTGTGTTGAGTTCTGCCCTAAAAAAGTGCTTCAGCTTTCTGAGCGAATCAATATCATGGGTTATCACCCGGTTGAGTTGATATCAGAAGATGCTGACTGCACCGGATGTGGTATATGCGCACTGATGTGCCCCGATTGGGTTATCACTGTGTTCAGAGAAACAAAAAAGAAAAAGGAAGAGGTAGCGGGAAAAAGTTAGTAAGTTAGCAGGTTAGCAAGTTAGCAGGTTAGCAAGTTAGCAGGTTAGCAGGTTAGTAAGTTAGCAGGTTAGCAGGTTAGTAAGTTAGCAGGTTAGTAGGTTAGTAGGTTAGTAGGTTAGTAAGTTAGCAGGTTAGTAAGTTTTAGGAAGCACCAAGCTAAAGCATGGTGTTATAAATAGAAATAG
>JAGGVT010000122.1 GCA_021157815.1 bacterium
CAATATATCTGATCTATATACTATCGAAGGGGAGAAACAACACTCTCCCTCCCCGCTCGCGGGGAGGGCTGGGGTGGGGGCTTCTTGCTTGCGATGCCTTTCCTCCTTTCGCGGGAATGACGTTTTTCTTGCTGTTTGGAGGTTCTGAGACAGCTTTCTAACACACTCTCGCGCTGGACGATATCAGGCACTGATGATAAACTTTAAGTGTTATTAATCCTTTATGTTTTCCAATCAGGGAGGAGCTCATGGCTAAATCACAAAAACCGGAAAATCAGGAATCAAAAAAAGCACCTTCCTTTGGAGGGCTTGGATGTTTCCTGTTTATACTTATCATTATCGCAGCCGGTATTGTGGCGTATCCCTATTACAAGGATTATCTAAACCTCCCGGAAATTACAATTACGCCTCCGGTCAAACCGCCAACTGAACAGCCGCCATCCGAACTTGTCCTGGAACAGTACGACTGCCTTCCGGTATATTACTACAATGGAGACGCCCAGTTTTTTGTCCCGATTCACCTTCCAATCGAAAGCGAGAATGAACCCATCGATATCCGCGCGAAAAAAGTTCTTGATAAGATTATCGCGGGACCTCCTGTGGATGGCTTGATGAAAATCATCCCCGATGGCACTAAAATCAATTCGGTAAAAACCGATGGCGACCTCGTTATCGTTGATTTGTCCAGCGACATCATATCGTACGGCGGGGGATCAACCTGGGAAAGGGGAATTGTCCGCTCAATTGTTCTTTCTCTTACCGAACTTCCCGGAATCAGGCGCGTTCAGTTTTTAATCGATGGCAAGCAGGTCGAATACCTTCCTCAGGGAACCATAATTTCCAAACCAATGTCCCGAGAACGCGGGCCTAATTCCAACGAATATATGCCGGAAGGGAAAACATCAGGTTATCTATATTACCTTGAAAGGACCGGTCGATACATTGTGCCGGTTTACTGGGTATGGGACGGGGACAAAGCTGATCCTGCCGCGAAACTAAAAGCGCTTTACTCTCCTCCGGTACCACCGCTATCGAACAGCCTTATCAGTCCGGCGCCAAGTGGAATCAGAATTGAAAAGTGCGAAATCAAGAGAGATAAACTGACTTTAATAATCGATCATCACGATTTCGCATCCGCATTTCACAAACTCTCAGCCATAAAATTTCTCAAGGCAACGCTGCTGACACTTCATCAATTCCAGTCATTCACAAAGATTGACATCCGGGTTGGCGATGAAACAAACAATCGCCCGATATGGACATACTCAACTTTTGCCGATTTGAAAAATATTGAAATTCCGCCAAAATGTTACAACACGCTGAATGTGTCAATGAAACCGATTGTGTAAAAGGAAACAGAATCATGTCCGCACCGGATGAAATACAGGACATAACCCATGAGATGTCGAATGAAGTCGCAGGAGCGTTTTATCCAACCGACCCCGCGCATCTCAAACGGACGATTGACACCTACCTTCGCGAATCTCGCATTGTTGAAATTGGAGGCAAACTTCGCGCCCTGATGGTTCCCCACGCCGGTTATGTTTTTTCCGGCACAATCGCCGCGACAGGTTATCGCCTGATTAGAAATCTCGACCAGCAAAAAACATGGCGGATTATCCTGCTTGGACTGTCGCATTTCAAGCCGTTTAGCGGAATAAGCATCGGGGCGTATGGCCACTACGCCACACCGCTTGGACCTGTATCGGTTTCACCTCTTGCCAAAACTCTGCTTGAATCGTACGGCTCATTCATACCGGATGCTCATCTGAATGAACATTCGATTGATGTCCAACTGCCGTTTTTAAAAGTCGCGTTGAAGCATTTCGAGATTGTGCCAATCCTTACCAGCAATTCCAAGCCGGATGAAATAGCGGACATCCTTGAGCCGCACATGGATGATTCAACGCTTCTGATTGTGTCATCCGACCTCAGCCACATGCTCCCGTTCGACCGCGCGGAGGAAATCGACAACAAGACAATGAAATGGATTATCGACGGCGATGAAGCAAACGTAAAAAAACATGGTCAGGCATGCGGACTCATTGGAATCCTGGCAATGATTACGCTCTCCAAGCGCCTGAATTGGAATCGTGAAATAATAGGCTACGCCACAAGCGCAAATACCCATGGTGAAAGAAACCAGGTGGTCGGCTACGGCTCAATCGCTTGTTATAAGTAGTGTTGCCATACGACACCCAATCCAATATAGGCATGATTTTGTGTCATTCTGAGCGCAACGAAGAATCTATCCAACCTGCCAACTTGCTAACTTGCTAACCTGCCAACTTACTAACCTGCTAACCTGCTAACTTGCTAACCTGCTAACTTGCTAACTTACTAACCTGCTAACCTGCTAACTTGCTAACTTGCTACCTTTCCAGCAATCTCTCGCAGAAGCTCCTCGTGCTTGGGCTGAATGTCGAGTGTCGTTAACGGGTATGGAATCACAATTCCCTCTGTTTTGAAACGGCTGTGTATGCGCTTTATCATTTCATGGGTTAAAGTAAAATGCCCCTGGAAATTTCTTGAGCGCATTATAATGCAAAAGTTGATGCTGGAATCGGCGAATTGCTCATATCTAAACCACGAATTGAAAGTCTTATCAACCGTATCCAGTTCCTGCTCCGCCTTGCGGACTTCCTCCATGACAGTCTTTTCAACTTGATCCAAATCGCTTTCGTAATGGACCCCGCAGCGAATATAGATTTTCATTGAGGCTTCAGGAGTTTCGTAGTTTGTTACGATGCTGTCAACCAGTTTTGTATTTGGAATCACAATAACATTATCAGAACGAAGCCGGACACGGCTCGCACGCCATCCGATGTCCATGACATAGCCCTTTTCACCATTCTCCAGCTGGATTAAATCGCCGACCTCGACAGAGCGGTCGAGGCTGACTGAAAGCCCGGAAAACAGGTTCGACAATGTCGGTTGCAGCGCAAGAGCGATTGCGAGGGAACCGATACCAAGGCTGGTCACAAGAGGTGTGATATTCACGCCGAAACTGTCCATCACTATAAGCAATCCAAGCATGAAAATAATTCCTCGAACCACCCCCTGTATCGCGCTCTGGCTCAGATGCCTGAACGCTGATTTCTGGCTGAACTCAATCAACAGAACCTTGATTATTTGATCGAGCAGGAACATGACTGCCATTATGAGAACAATCTTCGTTGTGTAATTGAGGTATGCGTTAAACTCACCCTCAAGAGGCATTATTTTCTGCATGAATGACAGTCCGATAAACACTATCAGCAGGTTTAATGGCAGATTGAGCACATCGAGGATTATGTCATCGATTTTCATCTTTGTTTTCTGGGTATAAACCTGAAGGCGTTTAAGCGTTTTTCTTTTCAGGAAAAAAGCCAGAAAGAGCCATAGGATAAAGATGATTACTCCACCAGCCCATCCGGTAGTGAGTATTGCAAAGATATCGTTCCAGTTCATGTAAGATTACCTCCGTGTGGTTGCAGTATCAGTTCAAGCTGGCTTGTCAAGCTGGCTTGTCAAGCTGGCTTGAAATAGAAGAAGTAAATCACTGCCGCGGCTATCAGAATTAAAACTATTATAGGGGTAACGCAGTCTGGTGATTGCCTCTTATCACCTGAAGAAGCCGCCCCATCTTTCGCAACATTAAACGCCTTTTCAAGTGTGTAAACATGATAGCGAAGATTTTTTATTTTATCCGCCGCGTCCTGATTAACCGGCCTGCCGTATTCCTCAATCACTCTAAGAGCTTCTTCAACCCTCGAAAAATTCGCCGCGATTATATCCTTCAAACCACTGCGTTCAATTTCAAGTTTTCCCTTCTGCTCACGGCCGACATCCGATTCGCTGTCACGGGCGTCAAGAAGTTGAAGGTAATCAAAACCGAATTCCTTTACAGTGGCCACTATATCATGGCGAATGTCTTTAATCTGTTTCGCCATGCTGCCATCATCGTTGATAAATCGCGCTGTCTCCTCCAGCACTCTTGAACCTTCGCGAGCGCGATTGAGGTTGGCATCGATTATTCTTGCTATTTTGCGTTTATCTGTCATTGATGTTAATTTTTGTACGTAGGAATTATATCAGCTTTGAATGATTCCATACATTCGCTTGAATACATCTTTAAGCCCGTATAAAATTGATTGGCTTTCAATTGCGATAAAAACCCCATGAGCAAATCATGGATTGAGGATATCAGAATGAAAAAGAAGATTCTTTTCATAATTGGGATATTTACGGTTCTTACATTGCCAGTATTCGCGCAGGGCGATTTGACCAGCATAATGCAAAACGAAAGCGCGATACCTGAATCGCCCACAGCCGCCAGGTTTTTCGACCTTACAGCCGAGCCGATTATCAAATCGATCGGCGATGATTACCTGCTTGGTCCCGGCGACATTCTCACAATCAACATTGGGAATATTACCGCGGATGAAATCCAGCAGCAGATTTCCTCTCAGGGCGATGTCATGCTGCCCACGATTGGAAAAGTCAAAATCGAGGGCTTAACTGTCGCTGATGCCGAGGAGGCTGTGAATGAGGCGTGCGGAAAATATTTCCGTAATTTCGATGTCCGAATCCAGATAAACCAGGTTCGTAAAATTGAGGTTTATCTTGTCGGGCAGGTTCACCTGCCGGGTATTTACCTTTGCTATTCAGGCACTACTCTCTCCCAGTTCATGCAGCTGACAAGCCGACTTGTTTTCTCTGATCCGTCAATCGCGGGATACGGTGAGAGAGCGTTCTATAATCGCACAAATCCGCTTTTCACACAGGTGCTTCCCGAGGGCAGCATACGACAGGTTCAACTCAAGCGAAATGACAATGTTGAAACAGTAGATTTAACCGATGTCATAATTTACGGAATCAAGGACAACGACCTGAAACTCGAACACGGCGATGTTGTTTACATTCCGAGAGTTGAAAAATCAATTATAGTAAAAGGCGGAGTTAATCCCGGACGCTACGAGATTCTTCCCGGCGATGCAATCGATGACATAATCAAAATCTCCGGCGGGTCGGGCTCAATGAATTTAAGCGAGATTATCGCGGTGGAAAATGTCAATGACCTTTCGCGTACCACACGAACAGTCAATCTGGCATCAACGACCTACAGCGATGATGATTCCGCATTTGAACTGAAAGACAACATGATAATCCGCATTCCCCAGCATCAGGAATTTGTTTATATAATCGGCGCGGTGCCATATCCGGGTACGCAGGATTTCGTTGAGGGCGACACTCTGATGGACTACCTTGGTCGAAGCGGCGGATTCCACAAGGGCAATCAGATGGGTGAAACCGATATCATCCGCCGGGCAGGTTTCGGCATGAAAAGGGAAGTAATCCATATCGACCTGAAAAAAGTAATGAAAAGCGAGAAAATCGGTGATATCACCGTATTTCCCGGCGATATAATCTTCGTTCCGCCGAAAAACCAGCCGTTTAACGGTCGGGATGTTGTCATGTCGCTGCTCACATTCGGCGGATTGCTCAATGATATAATCGGCGGGATATAAAGACTGTTGGAAAAGCACTATATGTAGGGGCAGCCCTCCGTGGCTGCCCAAAGGATGGCATAAATACAGGGCAACCCACTAGTGGGCAACCACGGTGGTTTTCCACTGCGACACTGAAAGAAGCAAGCTTTTTCAACAGCTCCTTATGTAAAGTTCCAGGTTGTTTCTTACATAGAAAATTCCTTATGTAAAGTTTATACGTTTTCCTTACATATGGAATTCCTTATGTAAAGTTTATGTGTGTTTTCCATATTAATTATTCTTTCTACTGTGGAAACAGGAAAATGAGTGATGGTTATAAAAAAAACGGCGCTTCAATAAACTGTGTGGGTTATTTGCACCCCGTAAAAAAAGGGGCATTCCCCGATAACGGGGTACGTCCACATGAGGCTTCAAATCAGATGTTATCAATATACTATGCTGTAACCCCTTATTTATACTGTGTTTATTCACTTTGTTGGGACAATCCCCTTTTTTTACTCAATCTAAACTCAACCCACACGATTTATTGAAGCGCCAAAAAAACAAAAAGGTGTTTGAAAGACGAATTTTAAAAAAAGCGAAAAAAGAATTGAATAACACTACTCTCTATCTTTAAGTACTTGTGGTTCAATTGCGAAAAACTCGAGGTAGCCGCATTGGTCGCAGCGGAAAGCGGTTATGTGATAATTCTGCCTGTCACTGAAAGCCACGGCGCCGATAAATGTTTTTTCGGGTTTACCCTCAACCCATCTGGTGGCAGTCTGATTTTCCTTATAAAAGTCCAGGATGAAACCCTCGACCATCACTCCACCGCATATTGAGCATCGCCTGTCACCTTTTTCCATTTTGGCACCTTCCCGGTAATTGCATCAGCAAGTATGACTTGGATTATATCAGAAAGATGCAGGGAAGAACTCTTGTCGGCAAATAGCGAGACACAATCAGAGCAAATCGAACTACATCTATCCATATATACTTCAATCTAATCCAACCAGTTCATATTGGAGTTTATCCAACTGAAAATATCTAAAAGAAATTAAATCAGGCTAAAGTTTTCTTTAAAACATTCGAAGTAACTTAATGTAAATGAATCAAATCCAAAGAAGAGCGGGGTGATGAGAGTTCGACATGATGAATAATTAACACAACGTCGTTTTATGCATTAAGCGAATTTGTACCGTAGTATTTTGTTTTTTTGATAATTTAATTACCACGCATCGGGCAGGATGCCCGAACATCGGTTCAGAGTGAACCGAATTACCTAAGTCTTTCAAGGAGGAAAGAGCTATGGGTGTTCTTCAGATTAACCAGAACATTATCGCGTTTAACGCTCTTCGATCCCTATCACAGACATCACGGGAATTGGAACGTTCTGTCGAGCGGTTGTCAAGCGGCTTGCGGATAAACCGCGCATCGGATGATGCCGCCGGTTTGACCATTTCAGAACGTCTTCGCGCGCAGGTTCGCGGCCTGACTCGCGCGTCACAAAACGCAGCTGAGGGTATCTCTTTTATACAGTCGGCGGAAGGCGCCTTGATTGAGAACAACACTCTCCTGCAGAGGATTCGCGAACTTGCAATTCAGGCGGCAAACGGAATTCTTACCGCCAACGATCGGCTGGAAATCCAGAAAGAGGTTGACCAGTTGATCCAAGAGATAGACCATATCTCAACAATGACGGAATTCAACACCAGGAAACTGCTTGATGGTTCCGCCGCCGCGCTTATCAGCGTGAATGATCCAACTCGAATGGATGTTATTGTAAATGGAGATGTTGGCAAAGGTGGAAACTACCAGATCAGAACACAGCTTCTCGACCCGCCGCAGCTTGGTATCTGGAAATCCGACCAGTTCAACACAATCGCAGGGGAGGACAGGGTCGGCGACCTTAACAGCCTTACCACTTTCCTGAACAACGCGTCTTTTACCGGAGGAATAAGCCAGACAGGCATCAACGAGATTGAAATTCAGTCTCTGGATGTCAATGGCAGGATGATGGTGTCAGGAGGAAACGCTACACTGTCCATTCTTGGAATCACCGAGGCTGTCGGTACGGATAATATCGTTGACCTGTTCCAGGCAAAAGGGCTGACAACAGGTACGGACATGATTCATTTCACAGGATACAATTCCGCTGGCGCTATCATTGACCAAACCATTCTGATTACCGCGGCATTAACAGTAGGCGAACTTGAGGGTTTCCTCTCGACCGCACTGTTTGCTGGCGCGGGCGAGGGATTGGTAAGCATCGGCGCGAACGGACGGCTTTTCGTATCAAACGCCGCAGGTACCAGTATCGTTGTTTCAGACATTGAGCTTAATGACATTGACTTCTCCAGCAGCAGCTTGAACCTGAGTGTCTCAGCGTTCTCACTTCCTGCAGGAACTAACAGCGGATACATGGGTAACGCGCTGATTGCCGGAGCAAGTGTCGCGTTAACAGCAAATGGCACTCGCATACTTGATTCAGTAACCACCGGAATCAACTCAATTGGTACAGTAGGTACCGGCGCTCTTAATGTCAGATTTGATGAAACTGTCACTGCAGCCTCAACTGATCAAATTATATTTGACACGGTTGGACTGAACGAGTTGTCCGAGTATGGCACAATCACACAGGTTTCAGCTGTCGCGGGTGATTATGTATTTATGATATCCGCGGTTTCAAACGATACCTATCGTGTCACCAACCTGACAACCGGCAGTGTTTCAAACACGATTAGCATCAACGGCGCTGGAACAGACACCAGTTTGAATCTCGATTCAATGCAGGGACTCAGGCTGGCGTTTGACGCTATCCTTGTTGAGGGTGAGACAGCTATTTTCCATGTCAGCACAAACAACGTGCTTCAGGCACAGCGCTTAACACAGCTTCACTCAATCTCTCGATTTATTGAAGAGGATGTGTTTGCCGGACGGGATACAGTGGAACTTGGAATCGCAGTTCCGGGTACAGGCAGGATGACAAGAATCTATATCAACGCCACTGACTCAGTTGATGAGCTGGTTGGGAAGATAAGCCTTGCGCTCGCCAACCCGAACAGCTCTACCGATTTGAATCTCGAACAGGCGCTCGCGGGTGGGCATTTCCCGAATCTTGTTAATTTTAATCTCACAGGACCCGCGCGCGGAACGATGTCAATTACATCGCCGATACCCGGTGCTGATCTGGCATTCTTCGGTGATGAGGGACTTCTTAACGCATTGAGCCTCATGAACATTCAGGAATCCCGTAAAGCCAATTACCAGGTGAGCATAGTTAATCTGCACACAGGAGAACTCGTTGAGCAGACAACCACGCCTACAGGTGTGTTAAACGGAATTCTTCCGGGCCTTGAAGTCAGGCTTGACACAAATCAGGGATTCAAGGTTGATCCCAATGACAACGGCATGACAGGTGGGGCTTATAATCTTGATCCATATCTCACACCATTGATATCGGTCTCTCAGGATTTTATTGGAAGCAGCTTCCTGCATGTTGTTCCAAACGGAATTAATTTCCAGATTGGCGCTAACCAGAATCAGGGGCTTAAGGTTGCAATTGCCCAGATGGATGCCCTGGCGATTGGTGTGAGGGGATTGACTCTCGCATCAACAAAGTCGGCGGAATCAGCTATTACAAAAGTTGATACTGCCATCGACAAGGTTTCAAGCCTCAGGGCAATGCTTGGTTCGATTCAGAATCGCCTGGAAAGCACTATCAGGAATCTTGATATCAGCCGACAGAACCTCGCAGGTGCGGAAAGCGGAATCCGTGATTTGAACATCGCGGAACAGAGTATCGCGTTTACAAGAGAGCAAATTCTGCTGCAAAGCGGTATGGCTGTGCTTGCACAGGCTAACGGGCTGTCGCAGAATGTTTTGCAGTTGTTACGATAACCCTTCCTTAGTTATATGAAGGGAGGGGAGTCGTAGAATGGAGAAAAGACCAGGTTGAATATGCGTGGGATGCAATAGATCTGTGTTCTTCAAGGGGAAAGCTGAAATATTAGCTTTCCCCTTGTTATTACATAATTGTTAACAGAATTGTGAATAAAATTTAACAATTCTGTTCACGCCTCCTCTGGAAACGCTTCAAGAAATCTCTTCCTTTTTATACTAAAGCATTATTAATCACCATCTCAACAACATTGCCCCATATTTTTACTCGCTGGCATACTATTTGCTATATTTATTTGTCGCGTCGCCAATGTTACGGTACAATAGTATTGGTTTGCTTAATATAAGACAGGGTTGCTTTTTATAAAAGTATAACAATTTTAGATCGAAGGTGATTCAAATGATCAGGAATAACATTACTATTATAATCCTGGCAATAGGATTATTCATTCTTGGATGCTCCTCCAACAGCACTAATCCCGTTACGCCCATAAATGAGGAAAACAATTTGCCGGGCGTGACAACATCGGATTCAAGCCAGGCAGGGCATGAGCTTGCTGGAATCTGGACTATTAATTTCGACCCGATTTCAAATGATATTTCAATGGAGCCTTTTCGTGACGCCGCATACCATTATTCAGCTCTCTGGCACCTTCTCCCGCCCCGTTGCGAGGACTGCGTTCAAATCCATGTTAATTCATGGAATTCAGGCACGAATGTTATTGATGCGGATGTTACGTTGAAAAATCCGTACATTCTGATTGCCTATGACGTTCGTGGAATTGTTTTCACAGATGAGCTTGGACATATGCTTGTCAACGATGACGCATGGACAGGTTTGTTCGATATCCCCGGCGGTGAGGATATTAACCCGTTCAAGGCTTTCGCAAAGGATGTTGCTCGACGTGCTGCTGTGCCATATGCGTATAATACGGAGAATTTCAAAATCCATTGTCCTGAACCGGGAGACATTCATTACGCGGTTGATGTCTCAATTAACAACAACTGCTTTGAACCATACGCGATTGAGAATTTCCTGCAAAATGAACTCCTGGAAGACATCGGCTCAACTGCGGATTTGAGTGTCGATGTTTATGATTGGCAGGATGATGTCGATATCGTGAAAATCGCCGCTGAGGTTATCACCGGAGAGGAGTTCAGCTATTTCAGCCATTCAAGCGGATGTACATGGACTTATGAGATTACAAACAACTCAGGCGCGCCAAACGGGAATTACACCGTTTTAATGACTGCTGAATCAAACACATTACCGCTTTATAAATTTGTGAAAATCCGTGTAGGCCCAAAAGAGGGCTGGGTCCGAACATGGGGTGGAACTGGCGTTGACCATGCTATCCTCTCCGTGACAGATGATACAGGCAACATATACACAACAGGTTATTTCAGTGATGCAGTTAATTTCGGTGGGGAAATTTATTATGAATCAAACGGGCAGGCGGATGTTTTCCTGAGCAAATATGATTCCAAAACTGGTTTGTATTGGGTAAATGTCTGGGGTGGTTCAGGTTCTGATTCAGGCACGGATATAGCTCTGGACGATATGGGGCATGTTTATATATCCGGACGATTTGAGGAAACAGTCGATTTTAATCCTGGCGAGGGTATTGATGAACATACTGCTATGGGTAACGAAGATTCCTATTTCAGCAAATTTGATACCGACGGCAATTTCATTTATGCAAAAACCTGGGGAAGCTCAGGTCAGGATTATAGTGAAGGCATCGCTACTGATGATTGGAATGATATCTTTGTCGCAGGTTCATTTCAGAGCACAGCTGATTTTGACCCCGGCGCTGGAGAGGTAAATCTAACAAGCAACGGGATGTGCGATGCTTATGTAAGCAAATTCGATTCAGCAGGAACTTTCCAGTGGGTTGGCAGTATAGGTGGCGGTTCGGATGATGGCGCCTATTCTGTTTGCACTGACAGCGCAGGCGATGTGTATGTTACCGGGCAGTATCCAGGCTACTATTATACCCACCTTACCAAGTGGGATGGTGAAGGAAATTATCAATGGACAAAAACATGGGGTGGTGGACACACTAACGGTGGTCATGCTATTGCAGCTGATGATTCGGACTATATATATGTTACAGGCTGGTTTGTTTATACAGTGGATTTCGATCCGGGTACCGGCACTGATTCACATTCATCAAATGGTGAACGAGATGCATTTGTAAGCAAGTTTGACACAGATGGCAATCACTATTGGGCAGCAACATGGGGCGGCTCAGGCAGAGAATTCGGCCAGGGTGTTGCATTCGATGATTCAGACAACGTATATGTATCCGGCTTTTTCCATAACAGTGTGAATTTCGATACAGGCGGGGGTTCGGATATTCACGACTCCGCGGGTGGAAGTGACGCTTATATAATCAAATTTGATTCATCCGGCAACTATATTACAGCTCAAACATGGGGCGGTCCAGGGAACGATGTCGGCACTGGAGTCACTGCATATGATGATAATTCCCTGTATGTCGCGGGATGGTTTTCCGATACGGCGGATTTCTTTCCGGGGATGGGAATCGAGGAACATGAATCAAACGGCGCAGATGATTGCTTCCTGCTGAAGCTCAATTCCAACTGCGGCTGGGATTGATAAGCAATCAGGATAACAACTGGCAATTTAAACAAAAATGGCTTATAATTTATAGATGAGGGCACATCGCGCGGGTTGATAGGAATCTCAGGTGTGCTAGTTTGGCATTTCAGTACACCGGCCGATAATGTTAATGTGATTTAATGATTTGCGCCGGAGTCTAAAATGCTTATAATCTTCCGGGGATTCTGTTTCATTTGTAACCAAAGATGGGAATCGACATTAAAACGAAATGTTTCTTTAAATCAACGATACGGAGGTGCCCTTCATGAAGGGTAAACGTATTCTATTCACAATTCTGGCCCTTGTCGCAGCAGCTGTCCTTTTAATCGGATGCAGCAGCGGGAATGGGACACGGGGAATCACGACACCACAGGATACGCCTCCAGGGAACGATGTAATACCTTTAGGCTCAGATGGCTACTCAGGCACAGCCAGCCTGGGGGCTTTCGAGGTTGTTCTGAATACCGATGACATGACGTACGAGGTCAATCCGGTTCCACGCTCAGCAAGTGTTATAGGAGATAACTACCAGCTGGATGCGACCAAATTCTTTATCGATGAGCCTTGCGCCAATTGTTTTCGCATGGATGGTTTTGGAATAGATCCAAGCGGAAACCTTTTGGTTCAGTTCTCATTGAAGCATCCTTTCGAGGATACAACCAAACGGCTTGATCTTGACGCGTTTGATGTGAAACTGATTATCATCAACGCGGCTGATTCTGAATTTGGAGACACCGAGTTTCCATTAAGCGGTGAGGTTGACACTAATGGCGACGGATTGCCGGAGGTGCTCAGGGGGAATACGCAGTTCCTCTTAAACGCCGATGGTTACACAACTCATCTGGATATGATCGCCGAACTGCCGGAGTATTATCCCCCTGAAGGTTTGGGGCTGGACGGTAATCTCAATCCATTCAAGTATTTCTTCATTGAGGATGATCCCGACCCGGCTGTTGACGGTGTGGAAATTCCAAACCATCGAATGCAGCAGGGAGCCGGCTGGGATACGAAGGAATTTGAAATTAAATTCCCGTCAGGCGGCGGGTTTGTTAAATTCGTTACCGCTATCGAGGTGGCATACGGCCAATCCGCGGTTCGATACACAAGGCTCTTCCCTGTTTACTGGCTTCCCCAGTATAACCAGAAAGAGGCATACTCAGTCTCTGTTGCCGATACAACAAATTCACTGAACACACAGTATGATTCGACAACTACACTTCATATTGAGGTTCTTGACTGGCAGCATGGTTACATTGAGGATATCATGTATCCTGATGCTGACAACCTGATTGGGCTTGATTATATCAGCGACATAGACAGGTGCGTTGTCGAGATTCCGGGAATTACAGCGTACGCGCTGACAAAAAACGCTCCGGGATCAGGCGGTTCGGGGCATACCGGCGATCCAATGATGTTTGATATCGTTGTCGCAAATCAGTCAACACCACTGGCCGTGGCGGGAACATATCCCGGCTTGGTGACAATTGTTGACACGCATCATCCCCACCAGATATCAATACCGGATGATCCATTCTATCCTGAATATATTGAGGACATTCGAGCATACCAGTTATTCGAGGTCAATATTTACCCGATGACGAATTTCAATGTTGTAGCAACCTGCGAGGGCGTTGATACCGGGCTTACACAGGGCCCAGCGCCGTACGCAAATTCACTAGTCGGACAATGCGACCTTGGGGTTTACAACGACGGTGTGCATAGCGGTGTTCTCATGGCGGATGAAGACAACGACATCATTCGGTTTGAACTCGATTACACCAATGCTCCGGGTGGCACATTTTATACGGACGGCGCAATGATTGTTGACACATGCCCGCCGACAGTGCATCCGGGAAACACCGGAGGCCCGTTGCCTAACCAGGCGGTTTACAGAATAGATGCCGCTGCTACTGGCGCGTTTATTATTTCAAACAGCGATGATAATTTCACAGTTAATGGTGGACCTGTTGGACTGTTACGTTGTCTGCCAAATTCAGCTCTTGTCAGACCGTATGATATGTTCGGAACCGGCAGTGCTTTCTTTACTGGTGGACACGGAAGCGCTCCTGGGCCTGCTCTTGGTGAAAGGATTTGGGAGGTTTTCGAGGATGCATCTGATCACGGCGGGGAAAACCCTCTCTGCTACTTCTCAGCGGGACCTAATACTGAGAAAGACGGTAGTGACACTATCGATTGCTATTATATTGAGGAACCATATAGTGCAGGCTATGATGTATTTCGCAAATCGAATCTTAACTACCTCTTGATGCCGGGACCTTATAACTGGGCAGACCTTGAGTATCTTGCAGCGGACACAGGAACGTTCAAAGGCGGAACGGAAAAACTTCTGTGGATACTTGTGCCTGATCCGGCGAATCCGGGTGTTAAAGGAATCAACATTCTGGATGATCCGATAGCTGCGGATACCGTATTCTTCCTGACCGATCCTCTGCTGAACGCTGTTGATCTTGAAGTTCTGGAATATGATCCGGATAATCCGCGCGCGCTTAACGGAATCGGGCAGACATCCGACTGGATTTGCATTCTCTACAGCCAGGGCATTATAGATATCTTTGATGAAGCAGGCGTTGCGATGGATCGAATTGACGGCACCGCCGCTTCACTTACTGAAGATAACGGCACGTTGTTCTATGGCGAATCGATGCATCTTGACGTCGATGATTATCTCTATAGAATCCACGTAACAATGGACGCCAACGGTTATAACAACGCCGCGGGCGCTATTCGAGTTAGCGTGTTTACACTGTAGTAACTGTTTACGATGGATATAAAATTTACAAACCCACCTGTGTATCACGGGTGGTTTTTTTATACGTTAGCAGGTTAGTAAGTTAGCAGGTTAGCAGGTTAGTAAGTTAGCAGGTTAGCAGGTTAGTAGGTTAGTAGGTTAGTAGGTTAGCAGGTTAGTAGGTTAGTAAGTTAGCAGGTTAGCAGGTTAGTAGGTTAGTAAGTTAGCAGGTTAGTAGGTTAGTAAGTTAGCAGGTTAGTAGATTAGTAGGTTATACCAAAGTTACATCAAACAATATGCAGTCATACATAATGTCATTCCCGCGAAACTCGACTTTCGACATTTATTTACTTTCTGTATTTTGTGGCTCTGGGCAATATGGTACGTTCATTGGAAAAGAAACGACTTTAAATTCGGCTGTGTTTTTATTTGAGTGTAGTAAAACAACAAGAGATCGAATTTATAAACCTCGGGTGCCGCCCACACATCACGTCTTTTTGTGATTTGTGGGTGAAATG
>JAGGVT010000090.1 GCA_021157815.1 bacterium
CATTTCACCCACAAATCACAAAAAGACGTGATGTGTGGGCGGCACCCGAGGTTTATAAATTCGATCTCTTGTTGTTTTACTACACTCAAATAAAAACACAGCCGAATTTAAAGTCGCTTCTTTTCCAGTGAACGTATCATATTGCCCTGAGCCACAAAAACAGAAAGCATATAAATGACGAAAGTCGAGCGAAAGGGGCTGTTGAAAAAGCCTATTTCCCCCGTAACCCGGTCATGCCGTCCCGAACTAAAGAAACAATTATCTATAAGGTGAATCAGGCATGCCGGGGAAGTAGCTATCTATGCGGAACCCCGGAATGCCTGCGAACGTTGCAGAATTGATTCATGTTTTTTTTATAAAGGCATTCCGGGCTACACGATATTATATCTTTCACAAATCTCATTATATTACACGCGATGTAGTATAGTTTACGTGAATTTCCGATTAAGGAGCATGGACAATGAAAGCTGGGTTTTTGCAGATGGCGCCGGTGCTGGGGGAGAGTCCGAATAATGCGCTTAAGGCTGGTAACCTGATTGAGTCAGCGGGGGAGTTTGATTTAATCGTACTGCCGGAGCTTGCCAATTCGGGATACAATTTCAACGGCATCGATGAGGCGATGGAGCTAAGCGAGAACATTTCAAAGAGCCATTTTGTTGATATCCTTCAGGAGATATGCGCTGAACGGAAGTGCCATATCGTAACAGGATTCTGTGAGCGTGATGGCGACCGCCTTTTCAATTCATCGCTGCTGATAAATGAAAACGGTGTTGTCGGCAAATACCGTAAAATCCATCTGTTTAACAATGAAAAAGATTATTTCACTCCGGGCGATTCGCAGCCTGAATTGTATGAAATAGGCGAATGGAAAATCGGGATGCTTGTTTGCTTCGACTGGGCGTTTTTTGAAATATGGCGTGTGCTTGCGCTCAAAGGGGCTGATTTAATCGCGCATCCGGCGAATCTTGTCGTCAAAGGAGGCGGACATGCAGCTGTGCCGGTGTACGCTAAAACAAACAGCTATTATGTGATAACCTCCAATCGAACCGGGATAGAGGGTGATTTGCATTTCACCGGTGAATCTCTTATCGCCGCTCCTGATGGCAGTTTGCTCGCTCAGGCTGATTCCGACAGTGATGTAATTCAGATAGCGGGACTTGATTTGTCGAAAGCTAGAGACAAAATGATTACGCCGAAAAATGATTTGATTGCCGACAGAAGGCCTGAGATGTACGGTGGGCTTTTGGATTGATTTGCGCATTACCCCGGTGAAGGGACACCGGGTTACGAAGCATTACCCCGGCAAGGGGATGCCGGGTTACGAAGCATTACCCCGGTGAAGGGACACCGGGTTACGGGTTATTTCACTTAAAACTCGTGCGATAAAGTCAGGTAAAATGAGCGAGCGGGGAGGGGGAATCCGCGAATGTCGAGCATGTCGTTGTTGAACAGGTTGCGAATCTCGCCCGCGATTGTCCAGTCATCCCTATTCCATTTAAGGCGCAAATCGACTCTTGATCGGGGTTTCAATTCAACGGTATTCGAGAAAGTAACATAATTCCCGGAGGCGTAATGGTAATTGCATTCGAGTTTGACCGGATCAAAGGCGGTCGCGATTTGCGCGAACAGCTCATGCTCCGGCCGTGATGGCAGTTGCTTATTTTTGGATGCCGCATCATCGCCGCGGTTTCGGGCATCAAGCCATGTGTAATTCGCGCTGAGAGTAATATTCTCTATCTGTTTTTTCATCGCGATTTCAACACCGGCCATGTCAGACTTGCCGACATTAAACGGTTTGAAGCGATGTCCGCCGATAAGTTCGTACACAATTTGATTTTTCAGATGATTGCTGAAAAGTGTAATTCCAATTGCGCTTGAATCGCCCTGACGGGAAAAACCGAGATCGAAATCGAATCCCTTTTCAGGTGTGAGTTTCGGATTGCCGACAATGAGTCCGCGGTTGTCGTAGAGTTCATCGAAGCCGGGAACTCTGAATGAATTTCCAACACTGGCGCGCCATGCGGATTTTTCGGATTGCCGATGTGATGCGCCGATTCTGAAAGTTGCCTGTGGATTGTAGCCCTCAATGGAATCAAGGCGTGATGCCAGATGTAAAACAGATTTGCCAGATTGCAGGTGTTTTTCTCTCTCAATTGACAAGGTGGCTTTTGACCGCCCAGGTTTGGTATTACCGGATTGGTTAAGTGCCTCGTGAGACATTTCGAGAGAACCTGCCAGAAGCCCGTTGCCGTTTGCATCGTATCGCGTGATTTTCGCGCCAATTCCAAACAGGTCATCTGATGCGTGTGTGTCGATGGGGGAACCGGTCGCCTCGCCGAATTTATCCTCATAGTCAAGAATGTCGTTGCGAAAGAACAATCTGAAAGCGCCATCGGTGTGATTCAAAACGTTGTCTTTTTCCATCAGAGTCTGGAAGAAAACACGCTCATCGGTCTGTCTGGCATTTGGGGATGGAAATGTCAGCAGTCCCGGAACGCCTCTTCGTGCGCGGTTTATCTCTGTAACAACAGAAAATCGCGACTCCTCGCCGAGGTTGTGCGAATATTTCAAAAGGCATCCGAGGGAATCGGATTCGTTGTTTGCGCGCTTATCCGAAAAGTCATCGGATGAATCGAGCGATGTTCCGTTGTTGTTTAGAAAAGGATAGTTGCCCAGTGATGATGCGCCATCGAGAGCGATCATCAAATTTCCCTTTTCGCTTTGGAAGTTCATTATTGATTTCAATTCAACCAGGCTGAATGAACCGAATGTAAGGGCAAGATGATTTTTCGCCTTTTGTGATTTTGCCGTAACCAAATTAACCGCGCCGCCAAGAGCGGAATCGCCGTAAAACGCGCCGCCTCCGCCTTTGTATATTTCGACGCTTTCGAATCCGCCAAGCGGAAGCCGCGATAAATCCACGCCTGTTGCCCATAAACCGTTGATGGGAACGCCGTCAATCATTACAAGAATACCTTTTGCTGAAACGCCGCGAATGTTGATAGTCGCGAGATGCCCTGAACCGCTGAACTCCCGAACATGAATTCCCAACTGCTCTGAAAGGATGTCTTTTAATTCAATGTACCGGTCGCGCTTGTCTGAGAGCGTGATTACAACTGATGATGACGCTGGTTTGTCGGTGATGGCTTTGGTTTTATCCCTGTCGGCGGTAACAATAATCTCGCCGATCGGTTCGGTGTTTTTAATGTTCTCATCGGTATCTGCGAATGCAAAATGCTGCAAGGCAAGAAAGAAAAATCCAGCCAGAAATATTCCAAATAACCTGAAAGGGAATTTTCCCAAAGATGTGAATTGTGCGACGCTATTATGAGGAGAAGTGCGACTCATACCTGGAAGCCACCCGCTTGCATGCGGTGAAAAGCAGGTTTCCTGGCTTCGGGATCAACTCGCCTGTGCGCCTTCTCAAGTCTTCGACTCAATGGCATGATGCTCAGGCAATACCCCGTTACAGTGGCCGGTCCGCGCCGGACTTTCACCGGCTTCCCTTTTCTTTCCACCTGTAATGGAATTGTTAAACGCAAGGAAAATAGCGCAGTTGGGATGGCAAGTCAAGTTTTTGTGTGGATGTTGGGATGGATGGAATGAAAAATAGCAGAGGGTTTATGAGCGTGTCGGGAAAGGTCAGCAAAACAGAAAGCCCCCACCCCAGCCCTCCCCGCGAGCGGGGAG
>JAGGVT010000162.1 GCA_021157815.1 bacterium
CATTTCACCCACAAATCACAAAAAGACGTGATGTGTGGGCGGCACCCGAGGTTTATAAATTCGATCTCTTGTTGTTTTACTACACTCAAATAAAAACACAGCCGAATTTAAAGTCGCTTCTTTTCCAATGAACGTACAATATTGCCCAGAGCCACAAAATACAGAAAGCAAATAAATGTCGAAAGTCGAGCTCCCGAGCTTGTTGAAAAAGCTATATATGTAGGGGCGAACCTTGTGTTCGCCCTAAAGGATGCGATAAATACAGTGCGGCCACTAGTGGGCGAACACAAGGTTCGCCCCTATAGTAAGGGATAAAAAAGGGTTTCACAACAGCCCCGGGACATCAGCGCTACGAGCGAGACATCAGCGTTACGAAATGTTTTGTGGAATTTGTGAATTGTGGAATAACTCTTCTGTTACATCCCGCCGGATTTTGTTATTATTAAATCCTATTATGAAACGACCGATGATAATCTTTCTGCTTGTTCTGTTTGTAGGTTCAGTTTTCCTTATTCATTATCTGGACAGGACTCTAACAAGCAGCTCGGAAACTGAAATCAAATCATCATCCGATGAAAGCTTAGCTGTGATGTCGCAGGGGGCATCCAGTGAACCGCTGCCGGATTCGAATTTCAAAATCAGCATGCCGCTGGCGTTTCCTGTTGTTGGAATGAACAGGGAGATGATTCTTGATATTAGGGACAGCCGCCTTCCGGGCGCGCCGAGGACATACAGGGGAGCAAACGCGCGCCATCAGGGAATCGATTTTTACACAGGCAAATGCGATATTCCGGTTGTCGCTGTGGCGGATGGGTGGATTATCGATGTCTCCGTCGGTGAGCAGTTTCCAAACGCTGCCAGGCGAAACGCGATTCTTGATGTCGCGCTGAAAGCCGGATTCACGCCATCCCCGATTCTTGAGAATCTTAACGGTGGGTCGCTTTTGATTTATCACGGTTGGAATGATTCCGGTGTGTGTTATTACAGCCGTTCGAGCCATTTTGAAAGATTGTTCGGCGGCTGGAAAATCGGCGATTTTGTGCGTCGCGGCGAGATTATCGGATATGTCGGCGCAAGCGGAACATCATCGCAGTTTAAATCGAAGGATGAAAAGAAAATCGGATGCCATCTGCATTTCGAATGGCATGAAGTAAGCGGAGGGGAGGATAATCCGCTTGGGTTTGATGAGCGAGACAACGATTTAAAACGGAATTTATATTACAACCTTTTCGAGTCCGATGGCTCCTGAAAATCAATCAAAGAGTAAATTACCGGCGCGAATCGACTGGATTATCTCCCTGGCGCTGATTCTGCTATTTCTTGTGGTTTATTTTACATGGCAGACGAGGCTGTATAATCTGGATGCGCTTATTTCCAGCTGGCGGATTTCCACATCCTCGTGGTTTGATAATTTCTATCCGCATCACCTTATGTATATCCCGCTGATGTCGCTGTTTCATAATATCTGGAGCGGTATTTTCGATGTCAAAACGCCTGTCTATTCGATGCAGGCTGTCAACTCGATTTTAGGCGCGATAACGATTGGAGTTTGTTACATTTTCGCGCTGCGATTGCTCAAACACAGATTGTCCGTTTTGATGCTCGCGCTTGCGATGGGATTCTCATTCACGTTCTGGCATTGGAGTACGGATGCCGACCCGTATATACCGGTGAATCTTCTTGTCATTATCGCGCTGTATATCCTATATATTTGGAATGGCGTATCGAAAAGAAATCTTGTTATTTCAGCACTTATTTTCAGTTTTGCGATTCTGATTCATCAGATGGCGCTTGTGTTGATTCTTCCAGCACTGGTTTTAATATATATGCGTTTGGATAATCGGCGTGATATTCGAAATTCGCTTGTTTTATTTGCCACGGTGGCGATAGCTCCGGTTATCGCGGGTTATGTTCTGGTAAGTGAATATTTTTACGCTCAAAGCAGTTTTGGTGGCGGATTGAATTTCTTTTTCTTTCATGGGTCGAATCCGTTGAACTGGATATTTCTTCGCGATGGCTTTCCGGAACATCTTCCGGCATATATATATCATGGGATTCTTGGGCATTATAACCTGTTTTTTTTCAGCGCGGGACCAGGCAGGTATGAGGTGTTTCAGCCGTACGCGGTTGATGGAATCGAAAGCGACGCGTTTTTCAGGTTTATCCTGCCTGTGCTGGTAATGCTTGGCAGCTTGTACCTTCTAATCAGGCCAGTTATCGAGACAATAAGGAAACCGAAATTGTCCTCCGTTTTTCTTCTGTCGTGGGTTCTTCCGCTGTTTGTGTTTCTTCTACTGTGGAATCCCGGCTATTCATTTCACAGGATATTCTATCTTTTCGGGTTTCTCGTTATTCTTTTCAGGTTGATTGAGGGATTTGGTGAACGGTTGAGTATCACACGCGTGAAATTCACGCCGGTATTTCAGTCTCTAATTGTTGTTTCTCTGTTATTCTATAATTTGTTTGTGGCGATTGCGCCTCAAGCTGGAGCTATCAACGAGTATTCGACAGCGATAAATCTCTCTGATGTTCTTGGAAATGGGGATTTGGTTATCGCGACAATTGATGAGGAATATTTGACTCGGATGATACGGTGTTTCACTCTGAGCGAACGTATGCTTGAGGGGGATTATCCAAAAGCTGTACCCGCGCTTGGGAAAATTTCTGATATTGACATTGAAAATCTGAACGAGAAGGGTCTTTCTGAAATATTTGACAAAATATTTGTATCAAAGAGAATTCTCGATAAATTGAATAATGAAGGTGCAATTATGATTACGTACCGTGTGGCGGATGATCTTAAACCACGCGAAATTGTACTGCATAAGGGGAACTGGGGGGGCAGGAAAGAACATTCTGTTGGGAATATTACTGAGATTGAATACAAAAACACCTGATATGGCACATTTTGAATAATAGCCGTTTTTTCAGATAATCCTCATTATTAAATCATATAAGAAATCTCACCAGTGTAATCAATGATATTAATTTGTAAACCAAAGCCATGTTTTAAAGCATGGCAGGTTTGTTATCAATCATTGAAAATCTTTAGAGGTGAGAAGAAGATGTCAAACAACAAAAAGAATGATCGCAATGAAGCCAGGCACTTAATGGCAAGTGGCATGGCAATGATTGCAGTATCATTACTGCTTGGGATATTCCTTGCAATGATGGGATGTTCCGGCGGACACAAGAAGCTGCCGACTGATCCTGTCGGTTCAAAACCCGCGGACAGCGATACGACCACGGACAGGGGAACAATCGGTGATGCGGATGAAGGCCAGCTTACTGACACCGGGATGTTTAGAGAAAGCGCCCTGGAACAGGAATACGAATGGGCAATACCAAATCTGGTAAAGATTTGGCAATCCCAAAATGATGGCCAGGCTGGAGATTCTCTCGGTAGGGCATTGGTCGTCGGTGTATTTGACTCTGAAACAAACGAGCCAATTGATGAAGCATTTGTTAGTGTCGGCTCGGAAGGCACATTTGTAGGTGAAACAGATTTGGGCGGCCTTGTTGGGATAATGGGTGAATTCTATGAAATAGACCCATTAGCTTCTCCCGTCACTGGAACTGAGGCAAATCTGTACATTACCGCAGGTGCAACAGGTTATGAGATGGAAAGTTATAATAACCTTAACAAAAACACGTTTGTGTTTTTCCTTGATCCATTGACTCCTACCCCTCCGGCAACGGCTACTATTTCCGGTACAGTGGATTTCAACACGGATGATTTCTATGCTGAGGTTTATGCAAGCAATATGGTTTCATCCACGGATGGCATTCTCGCACCGAGTGGTCCTGGTATCGAGGAAGATACTTATGAAATCCAGGTTGAAGCGGGAACAGAAGGTTGTCTTGTCTGGGTGAAGCGTGACTCGAGCACAAATGAGATTCAGTATTTCAGTTATAAACAAATACCTCCATTCGGTGAGAGTGAGGTTTTTGTCATATCAGGACAGTTTTCTGCGACACCGGAATTCAGTGGTGGCATAATTCCACCAGAACCTGAGAATCTCCCTGTATTCCCATGGACCAATTATGGAGAGATTTCATCGGATTATAATGGGCTTGTTGAATTAGTGCCCGGCAGTGTGGATGAAATCAGCAGCATGACAGCATCGATGCAGTTTTCTGGCATTACAAATGGTGTTCTGTCAATGACTGATATTCAGCAGTGGGATGTCAAACCAGGTTATGAAGATAATTATCGATACTTTAACACCACATATCTGCCACATTTCTACAAGTATCTTCCGTACTCTGCCATGATGGTTAGAGTCGATGTTGAATATTTGGATGGCAGTGGAACATCAGCAATTGTTGACATGGGGAATCGTCTTGAGAGTAGCGGAACACTCTCCCTGATTCGACCACCGACAATTGAAGCTCCATTGAGTGGCGCGCTGGGTACTGGATTAACCCCGAATCTCTCATGGTTATTCTACGATACCGAAGAGGGTTCGTCAGGTGTGATGACCATTATCGATACAGTAAACGGCAATCGCTGGAAAGTTCATTTGACAACTTTCGACACACCTGATTCACAATTGCCGGTTCTTCCGGTTGAACTGTCTGGCATGGGACTGACTGAGGGCAACGCAGTTCAGGCATTATTTGAACTTGAGTATGGCTTAACGTCAACCACGATTATTAACGGCACTACGTTTACAATGCCACATGAGGCCATTTTGCCAAGCAGTTACTCGAAAGTCAGTACTTTCACACCGTAAAATTGAGATCACCTCATATAGCATAAATAGCAAGTCCTCCTTCGGGGGGACTTTTTTTTTTGCCTTTTCGGGTTTAAGATATATGAATGTAGGATCTGGATTTTTGGAAAGTAACACCATGCTTTAGCATGGTGCTGGCATGGCAGGATATTGGAGAGCACCACGCTAAAGAACATGTCGGGAAAACATGTTGATTCTTAAACATATGATTTTCCTGATAACTCTCGGGTGCCGCCCACACATCAGGTCTTTTTGTGATTTGTGGGTGAAGCATAACTTCGCAACATGTCACCCATAAAGCCGAGACGGCTGTATGGGCGGCACCCGAGTTAATAATCAGATTGATGCCTTTTCCGACAGGCTTTAAAGCATGGTGTTATGGACGTATATTATTCTTTAAAGGTAACCGGAGTATCCGACATGAAAAAAACGATAGTTTTTTTAACTACTTTTGTGATAGCAATCAGTCTTGTTGTGCCAGCAGCGTTTGCGCAGACTGATAGAACTCTTGTAATCCTCGACTGTTCATCCGCCATGCGCACGGAAGTAAAAGGCGAGCGGATGATTTACATCGCGAAAAAGGAATTGGTTGGGTTTGTGGAAAAACTGAAATCCAACTCGATTGTTGGAATCATGGTATTCGGGCATACCTCTAACAGATGCGATGACGCCGAATTGATTGTGCCGTTTGGCGCGCCTGATTCCGGCAAGGTTCGTGATGCGCTGTCGCCAATAACAAATCCGGGCAGCAGGGGATTATTTAACGCGATGAAAAAAGGGATGAAACTGCTGAGTGAATCCAGTGAAAATCCTGTCATGTATGTAATTACATCGGGCGGTGACCAATGCGGCGACAGGGCGTATGTTGTGCAGGACGCTTACGAACAGTACGGCTCAAAAGCAAGGATTGTAATTATCGGACTGGATGTGAGTACACGCGATGCTGACAATCTGAAGGATTTGGCATCGCTTGTGGGCGGTGTTTACAAGGAGATGCCGTATCCGCAGCAGCTTAATTCAGAACTTGCCAAAATCACTCAAAGCCAGCATGGAAATCTTGTTGTGTACATGAGAGGAGCGGACCCGGAAGTACCGCAAGGCACTTTGAAGATTTATGATGATCGTTCAAAACGAGTTGAAAAAATTCAGATTGACAGCATGCACACTTTTAATCTTAATCCCGGAACATACGATATCGAACTGACATACAAAGGCAGGAATTTCTGGGAGCGGGGGGTTAAAATCAGCAGCGATGGCCAGAAGCAGGTTGAGTTCATTCTCGATAAAGCGATGGGTGAGCTGGCAATTGAGATACTGGATATCGATAACGAACGGCTTAAAGGCTCACTGGTTATTATGGATGAACTTGACAGTGTGGTTTTCGAGGGAAAAGGCAATTCGTATTACCGCGTATCGCTTCCCGCCGGATTTTACTCAGCCGAGGTAACAGTAGGGGATATTGTTGAGTATTTCGATTACATAGAGATATTCGATGACAGCATTACTGATTTTATCGCGCCGATTTCAATTACACCCGGCAGAGTCGAGGTGGTTGTGAATAATCTCGATGGCGTTCCAATTAACGCGTCGGTTGTTATCGAGGATGAAAGCGGCACGATTGTGGGGGAGGCGGAATTTACCAGCAACTATAAAATAACTCTCCCGCCGGGGAACTACACGGCGCTGGTGACAACATCGAACGGAAAACAGGAGACATATCCCTTTTACATGCCGGAGGGAGACAATGTGAGCGTGGCTGTTGATATCGACGCGCCCATGGGAAGTGTCCTCGTTTACCTGAATAATCCTGATGGCGATGAGGTTTACGGTTATCTAAGAGTGTTCGATGAGCGCGGGCGGGCTGTCTCGCATTTCGAGTGGGAATCGGTGGAGGATTCTCAGTTCACATTTGACCTTCCCGTTGGAATGTATCGCATTCAGGCGGATTCGGACGGCGTTGTCAGAACAGTTGACAACGTTCATGTCGATGAGTTTGATGAAACTGTTGTTTATATAACGTTTCCAAAGCAGTCGTGAGAGCAGTTTTATTTTATCTTTTTCCCCCCCCTTAATCCCCCCGTGAGCGGGGGGAGATTTTTTTGCATTTGTAAACAATATCCGGTGAGATATTTTGTGCATTTGCAAACAATATATCTGATCTCACTAGTGTCCGGTTAAGCTATAGACCGATTACCAGGTTGCTGATTAATAGAGAACAAACCGGCATGTTGGTATTTATCAGACATGAATCGTAAGTGAACACCGAATCGTTCTATCCGTAAAAAGGGGACAGTCCACATAGGCTTCAAATCTGGTATTATCAATTTACCATACTGCAAACCCTCATTTATACTGTATTTATTCACATGGTTGGGACAATCCCCTTTTTACTACCATCATATAGCATTTAATGTTTTGTCTGCTTTTGTTCAAATTTAACCGGACAGTAGTGATCTGATCTATATACTTGCAAAGGGGAGGAACAACGCTCTCCCTCCCCGCTCGCGGGGAGGGCTGGGGTGGGGGCTTCTTGTTTGCGATGCCTTTCCCGACACGCCCTAACATTCGAGGCTCGGTTTTTAAGATTTGGCTTTATGGAAATAATACACCGAATGTAGAGGTGGGTTTTAAACCAACCCCTTCGTTTTTTGTGAAACGAAAACGTAGCTGTCGAGGATCGCATTCTTCTGGTCAGCGTATTTCGAAAAGTGCGCGGTTGTTTCGAATCCCAACGATTCCAGAGTATCAAAAAGATCAATTCCGAATGTTCGATATGCCAGAATTTGCCCACGGATTTTGTCGCCGTGATATTCAGGTGGCAGCAGGTGGGTATCCTTTTTGGTTGATGTGTCAACGCGGACAATTGTTGGAATGTGGAAATTGAAAGGAACTGTGAAGATATGATATCCGCCGGGCTTAAGAACACGGGCAACGGATTCAAATCCCCGTTTGTAGTTTCTTACATGTTCGAAAATATCCTCGCTGATTACAATATCGAAAGATTCATCATCAAAAGTCAACTCCTCCACGTTCTGGCAGTAGATCCTGTCGCCGATTTCCTTTCCCGCTTCGATGTCCGGATCAAAAGTAGAGCTGAAAAAGTGAGGATAATCTTTCAAGGTTTTATAGAAGGCATCGCCTGTTTCAAGAACGTAAATTGAGATTTCCCTTTCCAATGCCGGGATTTGCGCGATGCATGAAATATCCCTGACAGCATCGCAAATGACGTGTTTCGCGACGTGGCGTTTTCGCGAGGAACTACGGCAGAAAAAACAGAACATGTTTCCACGGGCGGTTTCCAAATCGGTGCAAAGGAAAAATGGTTCTTTTGCCGCAGACATTGCACGTTCCGAATTTGTGGTTTAGCATGTTGGCTAAAATGGATTTCAATTCTCTTTTCGATGCCATAAAGAATCTCCAACGGGATTTAAAATTGCATCACGTCAGCAAGATTATTATGATTTAATCCATTTTGGAATGTATCATTCTGGAATGTATCATTCTGGAATGTATCATTCTGGAATGTA
>JAGGVT010000203.1 GCA_021157815.1 bacterium
ACTATTATTAAACGATGACGCGCTCTAGTTAATGCAACATTTAACAATCGTATATACTGATCATCCCATTCTGGATTGAAAATACCAGCACGCCAATGTGGTTCACCAATTACTAGATCTAGGATTACGACATCAGCTTCGGAACCTTGAAAGCTATGTGCAGTTCCGGCAAGTACAACATTATCCAACTTATTTTCTCTAATTAACAAACTCAGTAGTTGTGCATGAGGGCGGTAAGGGCACACAATTAGAACTTTGTGCTCTTCCTGTGAATTTGATTTGATTTCGTTAAGAAATAGTTTTTCCGCAATATCTACACATATTGTTGCAGATAAGAAGTTTAGACGGCTTACACTTGTTCCTCTACAAACACTGGTTACCCATGCCCCAAGTGAACTAGTATCGACAAGTAAAACAGGCGTATTAAAACCCCAATGGTAGTTGTACCAGTTCATTTCTCTATTTATAACAGAATTATCATCTTCAAGAATTTTGTCATAAACCAATTCATTTGGTATCAAGCTAATCTTCGGATGCATTCGATATTGCCGCCGTAAAATTACTCGTTTCGATATCTTGTTTACGTCAAAGATATCACGACCTAGCCATTTTATCGCTGTTTTATGTTTGGAAATAACGATAGGTGGCAGCTGTTTATTATCACCCACAACTACAGCATTATTTTCACTTATACTTGCTGCTACCCAAAGTGCAGGAATAGGAGCCATTGATGCTTCATCAAGGATTACGGTATCAAATTTACGAGACTGAATAGAGTCTCTTAAGTAAGCTCTGGTTAATGTCGTGGCTATTATTTTTGCGCGTGAAATGAAATAGTCCACAACGCTCTTTAACTGCTTTTCTATTATATTCAGTTCTGATTGGATTGTAATAATTCTTTGATTGAGTTTATTTCGAACTGCTCTAAGCGTATGAAGATCATAATTTGTGGTCTCACTTACAGCAGATTGATATGCATCACGGATTGCTTGAAGCATTTCCTCAACAGTACTCTTATGATTTGAAGCAAGTCCTATCTCGTTCAAGATTAATAGACGCTCACCAAGTATTTCTTTGCATTCCTTTCTAAGTCGAAATGCTTTTTTGGAGAGGTTTCTACATTGATCCTTAATCGTATTATAATTGGTGAAGTGATTATTAGCCTGATTGACAATATCCTCTGGTTTTTTCTTATATTCTGAAAGAAATGAATTAATGCTTCTTAAATAACCACTACGCTTATTTTTTAAGTTATACAAATCACTATTTAGTTGGGTAAGTACATTATCACAATTACACAATTTATCTTTTATGTCATTGACAATATCAAGTTGTTTTTCAGGTGTAGGTAGTTTTCGCCAAGTACGAGTCAACCAACCAACTGATACTGTATTATTATAAAGCTCTTCTGATTCCTTCAGCTGAGCCATTAGCAAACGAGATTCATTGTTATTATTAGTTAAAATATCTTCATTTATCTTCATTTGGATTTCAACATTCTTCAAATTAACCTTATCATTGATAATACCAGTTGCTTTTTTTCGAGATTGTGTCCAAGACAAATCATGTTTTGATAATTCTCTTTGCTTTACTTCGTTTTCTTCTAAGGTTATTTCAATTTCATGTAGTTTTTCGATATCTAATGACATTTTTTGAATATCTTTAGACGCAATCTCAACCCACTCGCAAATATCAATGGTATGTGATATTTCTATAACTTTTTTTGTTCTGACATTTATTTCGGATATGAGCTCATCTCGTTTTTTAGCTAATTCTGCTGACCTTCTATCAACATGCGTACTCAATAATAATTCTGGATTGTGATCTCGTAAACGTGGATCTTTGGGTTCACCCACACGTAGAATTTCACCTTCATGTAGATCGTGAGCTGACAGATTAAGATTTTCAGAAATTTTTAGTAATGCTTGATCTACGGCTATATTTGTATGTGAAACAAGGAGAACAGTTCTCCCGTTATTGAAAAGTTCACTGCAAATTGAACCGATAGTTTTTGTTTTCCCTGTTCCAGGTGGCCCCAAAATAAACGTAAGATTTCTACCTAAGCTTGACGCTACAGCTTGATTTTGCTCACGATTTAGCCCATCTAGTTTAATAGTTTTCAAGTCACCAGTGGCAGAACCACTTATAATTCGCTCGCTAACTGCATTATTGAAATATGATAAGTCCTCAATCCTCTCAATAAGTTTACGCATGAGTTGGGTTAGATTACTTTGAAGCTTTGCCTCCTTAACATATTCACCTAGATCAATCGGTACACTTATGGTTATTTTCATACCTTCAATCGAAACGATTATTATTTCTAAAGGTTGATGACCTGATACTTTTAAATCTCCAGGTGTATCGCCAGGAGTGTTAAGTGCATTTTCAATATTAAAGACATATTGATAATTACCCCCTATTTGAGCGATTCGTCGACCATTGATTATTCGTATAGCTGCATTCGCCGAACTTCGTTTAGAAGCTTCAATCTCCTCTTGAAGCGCTATTCGAAATTCAGCTAACTTACCAGTGAGTTTTACTTCATTGTGCTGATTGTAATGCTTCATGTTACTATTTTGTATTCAAATACATAAACTGTCAAGGGCTTTGCGACGCTACACATCATACTCCGCGCCTGTGACATCAACACTATCACATCCCGACCAGTCAACGGGATAAATTCCCCTTGCAGCATAATCATTGAAACTAGAAAACCGCCATTCTGACGGCTTCTGCGAAACAAGATTCCGTCATTCCTGCTTTCGCGGGAATGACGGGTAATTCGAAATGACGAGTTATTAGAACTGACATCTTGAAGTTCTTTTATAAATTAAGTTTGTAGCCCGGCTTCTCATTAGCCGGGGCATTGCGTGAATTAGCCGCTATTTTTCCCCGGTTAAGGGAAACCGGGTTACGTGTTTTATCTACTTCAAACATTCCTCCCATGCCTTTAGCCTTTTCATCTTAAATCGGGGCACGATGGTTTGAGCGTCGAAACCGCGAAGATTGGGTAGGTCGGGTTTATATAAAAACGAACCGGCTTTTTTCAAATCGGAATCGCTGATTAATCCCAGCTGGTACATTGTTTCAATCACAGCTGTATTTTTAGCGCGTGTTTGCGGATCGCCATCGACGATTTTAACCGCAATCCCGATGCCTTTGTCCGGGAGTCCAGTCAGCTGCATGCCCTCCGCTCCCGCTTTTGAGAATAGATATCCCTTGCCGATTCTATTCAGGTATGTGCACAAACGGCGCTCCCCGCCTATCATCTCAGGATGCGCCCAGAAATCAGCGATTATGCGTTTAATTACGCCAACCGCTTTTTCCATGTCGAGATTGTCCGGATTCGGCAGTTCGTGAAGCCTATCCGGTTCGCTGAATCGGGCGAATATGTGCGCCATCTCGCGCAGTGTCAGGTTATATGCGGGAACCGAGCAGTTGTCTATTCCGGTTTTGATTTTCCTTTTATCCATCCCGCTAAACAGCGACACCCATTTGAGAACCTCCTGCTGGTACGGATGATCGGGGTTGATATAATCCGTGATATCCCACTTTTTATGAATACACAGCGCGAGCATTACAAGGTGATTACCAGAACAATTATTACAAAGAGGCGTGAAAGGCTCGTGGTTCCTTCGCATTTCAGCGCGCGCTTTCGGATTTAACGGTGGATGTATTCCGCATCCCATTTCATTGTTTGTAATACCGAGTTTTTCCTGTATTCGCGCACCGACCTGCAGATGGCGTTTCTCTCCGCTGTGTGAACTGACCAGGTACGCTCTCTCACGAGCGTTGAACCTGAATCGTTTCATGCAGTCATCATCCATGAACGTGGGCATCGCCTGCATGGGTTTTACAGATGAGCGCATATATGAGCGCCGTTCGGGGTCGCCGAGTTTCGCAATTATTCTGCCGTCGAAATCGACAGCGACAATCGAGCCGATATGCTGCGATTCCAACGTGCCGGAGCGTAAAACGTCAATCATTAATTCATCTTTGAGTCGCATGGTGATATATCATAGATGTAATGCGTTGTTTGGGCAAGGGGGGGAAAGGCTTGGAAGCTATCTCAGAACCTACATGTTCTGTCATCCTGAGCGAAGCGAAGGATCTCTCCTCGATAGCGTGGATTAATTAAATTTGGGAGACTTCTGAAAAAGAATGGATTCCGGCTTTCGCCGGAATGACAAGCTGCTGTCATTCCGGGCTTGACCCGGTTCTTTAGTCTGTCCTCAGAAATCTATCCTTTTTATCTCATGATATCCATCATCATTCCTTCCTTTTTCAGAGGTCTCTTTGGTTTAATCATCACCATAACAACTCATAGATTCTTCGCTATGCTCAGAATGACAATCTTTTTCGCTCAGAACGACAATCTTTTTCGCTCAGAACGACAATCTTTTTCGCTTATAATGAAGTTCTGAGACGGGTTCAATGCCTTGCTCCCAAGAACAAACGCATCATTAATACTCACGTCGTACTGTGTACGTAATCTTAACCTCTCCATCTTTTTTAACTTTCACAGGAAATTCAAACGTGCTGGCATCCTTTTTATTCCAATCCGATGTCGCAGTTAGTATCGACCAGTCGCCCCGGGCATGATCAACAACGGTAACAACAACGCCTTCATCCTTGTGATTGCGGAGGATTATCTCAACATCGTATTCCCAAATCCTGTTGGAGATTTTCCTGCGATTTTTCAAAATCCGTTCACCGACGATATCGAACGCCTCACCTAGAAACAGCCTGAGTTCCTCATCCTTTGGCGTGTGGTCGATATTGTCCTCGCCGATGAGTTGAAGTGAACCATCCGTGTCAGCCTTGAATACCCGCACAGTACCCTTTGGAAGGGGAATGCCAAGCCCATTTTTCTTTTCATTCATGAACGCCATTTTGACCTGAATTTTGCCTTTCTGCGAATCGCCGCCGTACCAGTAATCACCGGAAGGTTCATAAATGAAAAGCTTCTCCGCGGTGACATCGTTGCCCTCCAAAAGTGAAATTTGTTTCTGCTGATTGTTTTTCAGTGTTGCTGGACGCTGCAACGTGTACATGTGATATTCGAAAAATGATTTCTCCTCAAACGACGGTGCTGCTTTGGCTTCCATAACAGCACTATCCGCATATCCCAGGCTTCTCAACATCTCCCGCTCAGGCTGTACGCGATTAACATCACCCGCGATTAATTTCAATTTTGCATCATTGTATGTCGCGCCGGATGTGTTATTCAGCGTAACCCAGCCGTTTAAATCGAGCGCGTCATCTTTTTCATTTATGACCGCAACATAATTCGCTCTCCATGACAGGCCGGATGTCAGATAGCTCATCTCGACTTCATGGTTGCCACCGGATGCGGTATCCAGAAGCCAGACAAGAGTCGGGCGTGTAATTAAGCCATCCGGCAGTTCAGGAAGAATAACCTCTCCCGGATATCCCAAATGGATTTTATCCTCCATCTGAATAACATACCCACCCTGCGTGGACAGCAAAATTCCGCTTTCAATGTCATATTTCTCAGTCTCAGCATTGAATTGCCTGAAACTGATTTCCATGCCGATATATTTTTCCATCAGCTTGCTCTGGCTGATGAGGTCATATTCATAGTTCTGTTCCCAGATTGAGATGCCATCCGGGTTTGTGAGGGATGCGAAATGTACGCTTGTGGGGTCAATTTCGCTTGCGACATCCATGAATTTCAAATCGACCATCCCGCCGGGGAATTTGATATTGCGAACATCGCGAACCAAACTTGAACCTGAGTTGTAAACCGTGATGCTCACACCGGTTTGGTCATCGATTGATGTCTCAAGAATTTTCGATTCAGCGATAGCCTCGGGTGTGTTCACTGAGCCTAAAATGAGCGATATGACCACCAAAGTCATTATGACCAGTGCTGTTTTAAGAATTGATGTTTTCATATTTCGCCTCCAGCGATTCAGATATTTTTTGATTAGATTTAATGAATATTTAATCGAACTAATTATAATCTATTGCCTGGTAATTTTCAGACTCATGATATCAAACGCTGGAGTTGGGAAAAGGTTCATGGAAAATTTAATTTGTACCCGGTACGAATTAAATGGCCCGAATCCACTGCTTTTGAGTAATTCACTTAAACAGGCATTAATTCAAGCAACTGAGTATATTTATCCCCACCAA
>JAGGVT010000112.1 GCA_021157815.1 bacterium
TACATGGCGATTCGCCACTGGATTATCGATATCGCCACAGGGCATTACAAACTTGTAACAGGCCGTGAACAGTATTATGATATTCAGTCGATTGAATCCCTACTAGATGCTTTCGGATTCGAAATCGAAAATATCCACGGCGGATGGGATGGCAGGGAGTACGCATCCGGTGGGGAATCAATGATAGTGAAGGTTAGCAGGTTAGCAGGTTAGCAAGTTAGCAGGTTAGCAAGTTAGCAGGTTAGCAAGTTAGCAGGTTAGCAGGTTAATGCATTGTGTATTGTTCAACCTGTAACCCGGTGTCCCTTCACCGGGGTCCCCTTCAGTATTTAACTTACTAACTTACTAACTTACTAACTTACTAACTTATTAACTTATTAACCATCTTTGGAGACACAACAATGAAAACACTCAAAGGCAACGATTCATTCGTAATCAAAATACCGGTCGGTGAGGAAATAATGGCATCCCTGAAAGAATTCATGCGTCAGGAGAAACTGCCATCGGCATCATTTACCGGAATAGGCTCGATAGAGAAATGCGTAATCGGATATTTCGACCGAGACCAAAAGAAATATCTCACTAAAACCATTGATGCAGTTTGTGAAATTACAACACTAATAGGCAATCTCGGCTGGGATGAAAACGATGAGCCTATGATTCACGCTCATATCACTCTCGGATTTCCCGATTATCATATAGAGGGCGGGCATCTGGTAGAGGGCGTTATCGGTGTGGTTGGGGAGATAGTGGTAATTCCGGGCACGGTGAGAATAGTACGAAAAAAAGATGACCAATTCGGATTAATGCTGATGAGTTAGTAAGAAAAGTTAGCAGGTTAGCAAGTTAGCAAGTTAGCAGGTTAGCAGGTTAGCAGGTTAGCAGGTTAGCAAGTTAGCAGGTTAGCAGGTTAGCAAGTTAGCAGGTTAGCAGGTTAGCAGGTTTGTGAATTATTATTGGTTTTCGTATTTGAGATACCTGTAAAGACCGCCAATTAGTTTGGCGGTTTTTTGTGCCTGGTTTAACAGTATTTCATGCTGATCATGAGAGATATATTCAAGATCAAGGGCTATATATAATTGGCTTTGGACCTCTTGTAATGAACCATGAGCGATGTTAAGAAACCGAATAAATTCGTTATTACCACGCCTGCCAAACCCCTCTGAGATATTTGACATGACACTAACCGCAGCACGTTGAATCTGATTACGAAGCCCATAATTATTCGCGAATGGTTTCTGAGCAGTTGATTTATAAATCTGCACACAAAGTTGTCTGGCATTCTGCCACGCTTGAATGTCCTCAAATTTCTCAAATCTCAAAATCATCACTCCCGAACAGTCTGTCGCTATAATTACAATCAATAGACGGCGCCGATGTGTCAATCGCTGCACAATTACAAAAATAATTAAGAAATATTCTCCCAACCTACCAACCTACCAACCTACCAACCTACAAACCTACCAACCTACCAACCTACCAACCTACCAACCTACCAACCTACCAACCTGCTAACCTACTAACCTGCTAACCTGCTAACCTGCTAACCTACTAACCTGCTAACCTGCTAACCTGTTAACTTACTAACTTTTCCTTCAACCTTTCCACGTTTAAACCGATTTAATATATGTTATGCAAAAAGACTTGCGAGAACAATTCAATGGACGCCGTATTCTTGTAACCGGTGGGACAGGATCAATCGGACGAGAGATTGTACGGCAGCTTCTTCAGTGGGACCCTGAGGTTATTCGAATTTTCAGCCGTAACGAAAATAACCAGTTCACTGAATATCAAAAACTGGGGCATCACAAGAATATCCGCTTTCTGATTGGCGATGTTCGCGACAAAGATCGATTGAAGCGCGCGTGTGAGGATATAGATTATATATTTCACACCGCGGCGCTCAAGCATGTGCCGTTCTGTGAGTACAATCCGTTCGAGGCTGTTAAAACCAATGTTGTAGGAACGCAGAATCTAATTGAGGTTGCGCTGGAATGTGGAGTTGGGAAAGTAATCGCGATAAACACTGACAAATCAGTGTCACCCATTAACACGATGGGCGCGACGAAACTTCTCGCGGAGAAATTAATCATCGCGGCGCAGGCATACAAGGGAACTCGAAAGACATCATTCTGCTCGGTTCGGTTTGGAAACGTTATAGGTTCCGATGGCAGCGTGTTGCAAACATTTATCGATCAGGCACAGATGGGCGGTCCGGTAACTGTAACCGACCCGGTGATGTGCCGATTTATAATGACTATTCCTGATGCCGTTGCCCTTGTGCTTGGAGCATCAACGCTGTCGAGGGGCGGCGAGGTCTTTATTCTCAAGATGCCGGCGCTGAAAATAGTTGATCTTGCTGAGGTTATTATTGATGAAATTGCGCCAACGGATAACGTAAGGATTACTTTCTCAGGATCGCGTCCGGGTGAAAAACTTCACGAGGAATTGATGACGCGGGAGGAAAGCCCATACGCAATCGAACGCGAGGGAATGTATATTATTCGTCCGCTTATGGCTGGAAAGAAATCGGTTGGTTCGACGCGAAAAGTATATTCAACTGAGTCAACTCCATTGATGAGCAAGCCTGAAATAAGGCGTTATCTTAAAGATAGAAAATTGCTGCCGGGATTCAAACCTGAACTGGCGCCCCCGCCATCCAAATCTAAAAAACCACGAGTAACCCTGTATACATGATGGAATCACGGATGCGCACATATAAAATATTTACATCCTGATATTGGTTGAAATCTGATTTGGAGAAAAAGAATTCTTTGTAATACTTTTAATCTGGAAATGGTTGACTTTCGAGTGGGTATGACGTATATTTTCTCAATTGTTGTGGGGGATAAGTTAGTTTTTTCTGAATTCTGTATTCGCTGGTGAAACCCAGCGTACGGTTCATAAATTTTACGTTATAACTTTAGCTGAGAGGTACCTCCCGGATGAGGACTAGAACCGTAAGGACATTTATCGTATTCATCTATTTATTCCTTATTTTTGTGGCACTTGCAGGAATAAGTACGCTATTGGCTCGACCAGCGACAAGGATCGATCCAACAATGTTAGATAAAGATCTTCGGCAAGTATTAGAACCCGAGCATCTTCTTCTGGTGATTTCAAACGAATCACCGTTCAAACCCACATCGTGGTGCAGGCAGTGCCATCGCACACATGATGATGAGTGGACAAATTCAATGCACTATCAGTCATGGCGAGATCCAATCTTCCAGAAGTACTATAAAGGATATCTTGCATACCTTGAGAATCCTGAGGTCATTACTGAGGACACCTATGAAGTTGTCATGGGCAGGGAAGTTGAGAAATCCTGGACCAAAAGCGAACGTAAGGGTCGCTTGAGTTACAAGGAACAGGAAGAGATTAACAAGAAAGAAATTCTCCGCCATGGCGACACGCGAACATATAAAGAGTATATGCTTCGTGAGGATCCTAATGCCGGAAATGAATTTGTTCATTTGACCGGTGAGGAGCTTGGAGTTGTGATTCATGGTCAGGGGCTTTTGCCTGATGGCCTTATCGATGGCAAGGTTCAAATCAACTGCCTGAGATGCCATGCTCCCGGTGCTGATATTACACTGGATAGGGATATGCTTCTGGAGAACAATGCCGATGGTGTTTTCTGCGATTACTGCCATAATATAATTGACCGCTATGATGATGTTCATTATATCTTGAGCATTAATTCGCAGATTAAACAAGGCCCATACGTTACAACAGTATCGAGTTCTCATTGTATTGAACCATCAAAACTGATAACGCAAAGCCAGTACTGCAAGGATTGTCATCAGTACACCAACCCGCTTGGCGTTCCGATTTACAATGTTTATGCGGAATGGTTCGACAGTGATTACAATGCAGGTTCGAATATCACGAACTGCCAGGATTGCCACATGCCAACTTATACAGGCAGGTCGGCGAGAAATTCGGATGTTCGCCCGAATGTTTTCGACCACACTTTCTACGGCGGCAATGATGACACATTCCTGAAAGAATGCGCGACTGTTGATATCGACAGCACAATCGATGCTGAAGAGATTAACATTGAAGTTACTGTCAAGAATGCGCGAGCTGGGCATAACCTGCCTGCGAGTTCAGGTCTGAGAGAGCTTGTACTGATTGTCAGGCTAAAAGGTCCTGAGGGCGAAACAATCTGGCATGGCAAGAGGGTTTACACTCGTGTGTATGGTGACCTCGAAGGGAATCCGACTCTTGATCATTGGCACGCGGCGCAGATTCTCAGTGATACAACTCTGAAAGCCGGAGCTGAGCAGATTGAGGAATTCACGGTTCCGCGGCCTGATGTCGAGGGCAGTGTTTATGTAACGGCACAGCTCTTCTACAGGCGTACACCTGAAGATCAACCGAATATCGTTGAGTACATTCCTCGACCAACCCGAGTTGATAACGCGGTGCATTTCATCCAGTAATCGACTTGTGAAGGATACGAAAAACCAAACCCCGCAATCGCGGGGTTTTTTTATTAGTGGAATCGGAATGTAGGCAGTCTTGTCTTCAGTTAAACAGGATTCATTGCCATTCTGAGATTCATTGTCATTCTGAGATGCATTGTCATTCTGAGCGAAGCGAAGAATCTATATGCCACTGTGTTAGTGATTATATCTATTGAGAAATATTTACGTTATCGCGAATAGATTCTTCACTTCGTTCAGAATGACAGAATATATGCGGTTCCGGGACACAGCAAGGAAAGTGTCTCTGAACCTACAAACAGCAGGAAAAACGTCATTCCCGCGAAAGCGGGAATCCAATTTTGCTTTAATCAGATTATCGTACGGATTGAATCAGAAGAAAATGGATTCCCGCTTTCGCGCTTGTTGAAAAAGCCCATTATATCCCAGACCGTAGGGGCAACTCTCCGTGGTTGCCCTGTATTTATGCCAATATTTAGGGTAGGCACAGAGACCTACCCCCTACATTCAGGGCTTTTTCAACAGCCCGTTTCGCGGGAATGACGTGATATTCGACCTGGTTAGGGTAATCGAATGTAAGAAAGGGATTCCGACCATTCTCCTCGATTCGCTTGTCGGATGCAGGAATGACATACGATATCAGAATGACGTTTTTCTCGCTGTTTGGAATCTCTGAGACAGATTCCTTGCTGTACGCTGAAGTTACCATGTATAATGCGGCACACCGGGGTGCAGCAAGCAATGCCCATACATACAGCCATAACTACTCCGGTGCTCCAATCACGATAGCAGTTTCATATATTATTTATTCGCAAATGTGAGATATTTCTTCGCCAGGATTCCGTCAACGAGCTCAGTTACTCCATTTAAAATACTATCCCAGTCGCCTGTAGCTCTGAACCAAAATCCCTTTTGCGTCTTATTGAGAGTCTTTCCCGATACGATGCATTTCCCATTGTGCCACGGAAGAGGTGGCTCTCCCGCTTTAAAGATGATGTTGAATTTATGTTCATCCCGGTTGTAATGCGCCGCGCTGACGTAAATTTCACGAAGGTGGATTTTTAATTTGACTGTTTCCAGAAGGCGTTTGGTTACTTCAGGCAGCTTTCCGAATCTATCCCTTAGTTCAGATTCAAGATTCGCAAGTTCCTCTTCGTTTTGAATTCTCCCGAGCCGCCTGTAGATATCAAGCCGTTCAGCAATCGCGGGGATGTATTTATCAGGCAAATGAGCGCTGAACGGGATATCGATTGCGGGACCGGAAAAGGTCACATCCTTTATTTCATCATATCCTTCCTCTTTTTTAATTTCGAGGATTGTCTCATCAACCAGGTGGCAGTACATTTCAAGACCGACCTGTCCCACAAAACCATGCTGCTCGGGACCAAGTATGTTTCCCGCGCCTCTCAGTTCCAAATCCCGGCGCGCGATTTCATAACCCGCGCCAAGGTGGCTGAAAGTCGTGAGAGCCTCAAGGCGTTGACGGCCTATCGATGTCAGCTTACCCTCGGTTGGATAAAGAAAATAAGAGTATGCCTGTGCTGATGACCGTCCAACCCGTCCACGCAGCTGATGAAGCTGCGCGAGTCCGAAATTCTGGGCGTTCTCAACAATTAGCGTGTTTACATTCGGAATATCAAGGCCATTTTCAATTATTGTTGTGCACAGCAGAATGTCATATTCGCCGGAGAGAAATTCGAGCATCGATTTCTCAAGTTTGCGTTTGTCCATTTGACCATGCCCAACAGTGATTCTGGCATCAGGAATAAGTTTCGTAAGGCGTTCGTAAACAGCCATTATCGTCTCAACCCTGTTGTAGAGATAATATATCTGGCCTTCGCGTTTGATTTCACGATTAATTGCATCCACGACCAGTTTTTCATTATAACGCCTTATGAACGTCTTGACAGGCAGCCTTCCCGGCGGGGGAGTGTCTATGAAAGATATGTCTCGCAAACCAACCAGCGACATGTAAAGCGTGCGTGGAATCGGTGTGGCGGTAAGCGTGAGAACATCAACATTCGTTTTGATAAACTTGATTCTTTCCTTGTGGCGAACTCCGAATTTCTGCTCCTCATCCACAATTAACAAACCGAGTTTAGCGAACACAATATCTTTGCTGAGGATTCGATGTGTTCCTATTATTATATCAACTTTGCCTTTTGCCAGCTGTTCGATTATTACTTTCTGCTCCGCGCGGTTTTTGAATCGCGACAACATCTCGACTTTCACGGGCAGTTTGGCGAGTCTTCTTGAGAAAGTAAGGAAATGCTGCTGCGCGAGAACAGTTGTGGGACAAAGCAACGCGACCTGCCTGCCGTCCAGAACCGATTTCAAAGCGGCGCGAACCGCCAGTTCGGTTTTACCGTAGCCAACCTCGCCGCATATAAGGCGATCCATCGGCTTGCCTGATTCCATGTCCTGTTTTACTTCCTTAATGCTTCGTTCCTGGCCGTCTGTTTCGATAAACTCGAAATCATCCTCTATTTCCCCTTGCCACGGTTGGTCAGGACTGAAAGCGTATCCTTCCAGCTTTGCCCGTTTGTGGTAGAGAAGAAGAAGTTCCTCCGCGATTTTTCGCAGCGCCTTTTTGATTTTCTGTTTGGTTCGCAGCCAGTCTGTTGTTCCGAGTTTGTGTATGGTCGGAGCGTTTCCCTCACCAGCGGAGTATTTGAAAATTTGGTCGAGTTGGTCTGTAGGTATAAATAATTTATCGCCATAGGCGTATTCCAGAAGGATATAATCGCGCGTAACACCGCTGACCGTGCTTCGTTCAATTCCCTTGAATATCCCAACGCCGTAATCCACATGGACGATATATTCACCCGAGTGAATCATCCTGAGTTCTTTTTGCGTGATTGATTTTCTTTTATGCCGTGTCAGCGGATGGATTTTGTTCGGGAAAAGTTCCTCATCGCCGATTATTCCGATTCCGGCGTCCGGCAGAAGAAATCCGCCAAAGAGTTCTCCGTAAATTATACTGACAGCATCGAGATCTTCTGAATAGTCCTGTTCAATCCGTTTCGCGCTTCTGGTTACAAGATAACCGCCCGGTTTGGGAAGTTGTTTCACAAGGTGTTTTATTCGATTTGGCAGTGAACCGAAGTCAAGCGAAATATCTATCGCGCGAATTGAAATGACACCCTTTTTCGGAGTTTCATCAGATGGCAGGAGAAAAGTCATACTATTATGTTCGCTGATTTTGTCGCGGATATTATTAACCTCAAGAAATGGCAGGTTGATTTGCGGTTGAACACTGCCTTCGTCAAATTTAACGCCATCCAGGTCGGTTTCAACCCAACTTTCAGGAATGGCTTCAGGTTCCTCATCAACAAGCGATGCGAGAACATCAGCGCCGTCAAGAACAAGCAACCCATTTTCAGGGATGTAGTCAAGAAGCGAGTTCTTGTCGCGCTGCGCGAAATAGGAGTTGGTTAATTCATCCCATGCACCGGGAGATTCACCTCCGATATCCTCGAGTTTTTCCGGGCTAATTCCAGCTTCCTCTATTCGCTCACGATCATAAGATCTTGCCTCGAAACATGGTGATATTCTCACAGATTGAATTGTTTCACTTGAGCGCTGGCTTGTTGGGTCGAATATACGGATGGATTCGAGTTCATCCCCAAAGAAATCGAGGCGAATCGGTGTTTCGTGCCCTACGGCAAACACATCGAGGATTCCGCCTCTTAATGCTACTTCGCCAGCGTAACGAACTGTTCTGACAACCTGATAACCGATTTCTCTTAATCGCCGCAGTAAATCGTCAATATCCCATCGGGAGCCGATTTTAACGTTAACAAGCGCGGTTTTGAATCGTTTTGGGGATACGGTTGGGATTCGCAGCGCCTGGGATGTTGTTACAATTCTTGAATTTTCCTCATACAGCATTTTTTCCAGAACCTGGTAGCGATCGATAATCTGCTCGGAATCCTTGAGAGATTGAAAATCGCGGCTGGTCGAATCATCCTCATGGAAATGATATATCCCGAGCTGTTCATCATCGCTCTTTCTATGCCATAACGCGTGAAATTCAAGATTACGCATCATTGAAATAGCGTCATCTCTGGTTCGAGCGACATATACGACAGGCATATTCAATTCGACTGAAAGGGCGTGAATGTAGAGCGCTCCCAGAGAGCCGCAGATACCATCAATGTGAAAAGAGCGTTTACCCTTTTTTACACGCTTATGAACCTGTTTGAAATCATCAGATTCAATGAATGTCCGATATAATTCAGCCCAATTTTCCTTCCAGGAGCTCATTATTCCGTTTCGTCTTTTTCATCCTCTTGAAATGGGTAATCGGCAATATCCCTGCGATTAAATGTATTCATTGCGGAGTCGAATCCGTTGTCGAGTATTTCCATCATCGATTTAACAGCAATACCCACCGCATTTTCGACTCTTTGGGCGTCCAGTCCTGAAAATGGTGTAAGGACATAATCAGCGCCATCCGCATCTCCTTTGCCTCCTATTCCAATCCTGATGCGCCTTATTTCCTCACTGCGAAATGAATCCATTATTGACTGCATGCCCTTATGTCCCGCGGAACCGCCTGAATTTGCGAGCCGAATCCGCCCCGGTGGAAGGTCCATATCATCATAAATCACGATAACATCATCCGCTGGATATTTGCGTGACAGCCATTTGACAGACTGTCCACTGAGATTCATATACGTTTGAGGTTTTACCAGGGCTATTTCGTGTGAATTAAGCTTATCCTGCAATACAAGCGAGCCAAGCTGCTTTGTGAACTTCTTGCGATTGAAATGCTCAGACGCGAAAGCATCCAGAACGCGGAATCCGACATTATGCTTTGTGCGTTCATATTCCATTCCCGGATTGCCCAGTCCGGCGAAGATTAAGTCAATTTGCTTTTTCCTGATAAAAAAGACCATTAGTTTCTCAGATTAATTCCGGTATTACTTCTGATTGAAATGCCCAACGCCCCGGCGGGTAAATCCGGGGGGTGTGCATCGTTAATATGGTTTTCGGAAGGATAATGAATCCTCCTGGGATTTAAACCCTGGGATGTAAATCCTGGGGTTCAAAATACCTGCCTACTTCTTTTTCTTCTTTCCGTCATCTTCATGTTTCTTCTTCTTATCATCATCTTCATGTTTTTTATCCTTCTCAGCGCTCTCATCGCCCTCAGCACCCTCAGCAGGCTCAGCGCCTTCTTCGCCCTCAACGCCTTCCTCGAGTTCTTCGGCGACAGGCTCTTCAATAACTTTCGGAACTTCGATTGAAAAGATAAGCAGTCCGGGGTCTGTTACAATTTTAACATCCTCGTTATCCCACGGGATTTCACCGACATGCAAACCTTCTGTAAGTTCGAATGGTGTGATGTCAATCTCAATAACATCCGGTACATTTCTCGGGAAAGACTCCACATCCAGATAATCATGGTGTTTCATAAGGATACCACCGGCTTTTTCGCCTTCAGCTTTTCCGATGAACCTGATCGGGACTTCAAACAAGGCTGTAACGCCGCGAGCGAGCCGAATAAGGTCAACATGAAGGAGATTGCCTCTGGCTGGATGGCGTTGCACCTCGCCGACTTTGACCAGATCCGGTTCTTCTGTGTTGTCGTCCAGAACAAGGTCTAGAATCATGTTCCTTGAGCCGGAAACGTTGAACAACTTCTGCCAGATTTTCTCATTAAGGGCAAGAGGAATAGTTTCTCCTTCACCGCCGTAAAGAACGGATGGGATAAAGCCTTTTGCGCGCCAGGCTTTCTTTTCCGGTTTTGAGATATCCGGTCGTGTTTGCGCATTCATTTTGTGTAGTTCCATTTTTCTGTCCTGAATCCTCTAATTCCTGAGTTATTTTTCGGATTTGGGTTTCTTTACTGCTTTACGGACAACTCTCGCCGGTACGCCCATTGCTGTTTGTCCGGGAGGGACGTCACGAGTAATCACACTTCCAGCGCCAGTCAGTGTATTGGCGCCTATTTTTATCGGCGCTACCAATATACTGTCCGAACCGATGAAAGCGTTATCGCCGATAAATGTCTTGTGTTTGTATGTGCCGTCATAATTGCATGTGATAGTGCCGGCTCCGATATTCACTTTCTTCCCCAAAGTGGCATCGCCGATGTAACTCAAATGATTTACTTTCGAATTTTCCCCGATAACCGACTTCTTAACCTCACAGAAATTTCCGACCCTTGAGCCTTTCTTTAGATGAGCGTCCGGTCTTAGATGGCTGAATGGGCCTACAACGCATCCGGCATCAATACGGGCTTCCTCAAGTGATGATATCCTTACCTTTACATTAGCAGCAATTTTTGAATCGGTAATGGTTGTCATCGGCCCAATCTCGGAATCCTTTCCGATGGTGGTTTTTCCCATGATATAAGTATCAGGATAAATTGTAACATCACGCGCGATTTTGACGCCATGTTCAATGTATGTTCGCCGCGGGTCGATAATCGAAACGCCTTTGTTCATCAATTCATTCAGTATTCGATGCTGAATAACTGATGATGCGTCCGCGATATCGGCGAGATTATTCGGCATGACCAGAAATGAATCATCCTCTGCGGTGTAAACCTCAACGTCGAGTTTATCCTTTACCATGAGTCCGGGAATGTCCGTCAGATACAATTCCTTCTGTTTGTTTTTCGAATTTATCCTGTCGAGATATCCAAACAGCGTTTTCTTTTCAAAACCGTACAGCCCGACATTCACCCACTCGATATGCTTCTCATCCCGCTTTAAATCGGATGACTCACGAATCGCTTCAAAATTGTCCGATTCATCGAAAATGATCCTGCCCAATCCTCCTGGATTCGGTGTCCAGTCGCATGATACAACCGTGTTGCAGTTGCGCTTTCCAAGCAGTGCCACGACGCTTTTAACAGCTTTTGGAGTGAGCAAGGGAGAATCGCCATTTATTACAAGTATGTGAGAGACATCTTTGGGGATTGAATCGCGCGCGATTAAAACCGCGTGTCCTGTTCCCGACTGTGGTTTCTGAAGTACGAATTTCTCATCCGGGAATGTTTTTTGAACCATCTCCGCGCGATATCCAACCACAACAAGCCTGCGAGTGATTCCCGCTTTCTCAATGGCATCGAGAACATACCATCCCATAGGTTTGCCCATTACGGAATGCAGCACCTTGGGAGTGTCGCTTTTCATGCGAGTCCCCTTGCCGGCCATTAAAACCAGCGCGAGAATTTTCTTTTTATTTATCGATTTGCTTTTCGCCAATTTCCTTTTCCTTACCACCCGCGATTCTGCATCATCTGTTCTTCCGGTATTTCCCTGATATCCAATCCGACCATCGCTTTTGCCAGTCCTGTTGACAATTCCGCGAGTTTTTCCGGCTTATCGAAGAATGTAGTTGCCTGGACAATCGCGTCCGCTCGCGCTGCCGGGTCCTCGCTTTTGAAGATTCCGCTTCCGACAAAAACGGTCTCAGCTCCAAGTTGGCGCATCAACGCTGCATCTGCGGGAGTCGCGACTCCACCCGCCGCGAAATTGGGAACCGGAAGTTTGCCGTGCTTGTGGACATAAACGACCAAATCATACGGTGCCCCCAGTTCTTTCGCTTCGTGCATCAATTCGCCCTCATCGCACATTTTAAGGCGACGCATCTGTTCGGTGATCATTCGCATGTGGCGAACCGCCTCGACAATATTTCCCGATCCCGCCTCGCCTTTCGTGCGAATCAAAGCCGCGCCCTCGCCGATTCTCCTCAGAGCCTCGCCGAGATTAACCGCTCCGCAAACAAAAGGCACTTTGAAATCGTGTTTGTCGATATGATTCTTCTCATCGGCTGGCGTGAGCACCTCGCTTTCATCGATGAAATCAACGCCTATCGCCTCGAGAATCTGCGCTTCCACAAAATGCCCGATTCGCGCTTTCGCCATTACGGGAATGCTGACCGTTTTTTGGATATCCTTGATAATCTTGATATCCGCCATTCTGGCAACGCCGCCGTCACGGCGTATGTCGGATGGAACCCGTTCAAGCGCCATTACAGCACACGCGCCGGCTTTCTCGGCAATCGCAGCCTGCTCGACGTTCGTGACATCCATAATCACCCCGCCTTTAAGCATCTCGGCAAGTCCCACTTTTAACTTATAAGAACCGGTTATACGCATCGTAACCACCAATCCCAAAAATGATAGATATACCCGCCAATAAAAACGGCGGGATACAAACAGGAAATTATAATGCCACAGCGTCGATTTTGCAAACAAAAAAAAGCGGTTAGAAGGTTAGCAGGTTAGCAGGTTAACAAGTTAGCAGGTTGAGTATAGAAGAAATCATTTGACCCTGGAGGCGCTGGTCTCTGAACGGCACCTGAACAGGCTTACTAAAAATCAGAGGGATAACAAAACTGACATTACTTTATCATTATAATTTTTTTCTACATTTTAACTCGTCGAATCTGATATAATAATTGATATGAGAACTAAACCGAAAAGCAAACGACGAAAGGCTGAGATCGTACTTCGTGATGGGAAGCCATCTGCTGTAATACTTGATATTGATGAGTATCAGAGCATTCTAGAGCGTCTTGAGGATATTGAGGATATTGAGATGCTTAAATCCATGCGTGAAAAGTCTTTGAAATTCCGCAGTTTAGAGGATTTTTTAGAGGAGCACGAATCTGATGTACAAGGTTCTAATCGAACGCGCCGCTGAACGGGAACTCAAACGGCTTGAGAGGACTGCTTTCGATAGGATAATCCCCGCCATAAAGAAACTCAAAGCAAACCCCAGACCTCGTGGTTGTAATAAAATAACTGGCTCAAAAAGTGATTGGAGAATTCGGGTTGGTGAATACAGGGTGATCTACGAGATAGATGAGAAAGCATCAGAAGTCAAAATTATGCGTGTGAGCCATCGCAAAGATGCTTATAAATAGAGAACCTGTTTGGCGCCCTGCATTTGAAATCAAAACAGCGGGTGCCGCCCACACATCACGTCTTTTTGTGATTTGTGGGTGAAATGCGTAACTTCGCAGCAAACACCCATAAAGCCGGGACGGCTGTATGGGCGGCACTTGGCTATTTCTTACAATTGAAAACAAGACTTAACTCTGTTATAATCCCCAATACAATTAATAGTTATATTTAACCATGATTCACTGACGGAGGTCGTCATGAAGAAGCGAATATCGATGCAGTTAATGTGTTTGATTCTACTCTTCGCGGTAATGGGATGCTCATCCAGCGACAACAATCCCGTA
>JAGGVT010000196.1 GCA_021157815.1 bacterium
AGGGGCTGTTGAAAAAGCCTATTATATCCCAGACCGTAGGGGCAACTCTCCGTGGTTGCCCTGTATTTATGCCAATATTTAGGGTAGGCACAGAGACCTACCCCCTACATTCAGCCCTTTTTCAACAGCCCCATCCTGCCTGCATCTTGTTAGTTCTACAGCGACGCTTTCGCATGGTCAAATGATTTCATCCTATCAGTATGCAACTTCATTCAAACCGGTGTTATAATAATCTGGGTTTTATTCAGGGATATCAGGGAGTGCTATTATGATTTCTTTTTACCCCAGAAGTTCTCTATTAATACTTATTATTATCTGCATTTCATTTTTGCTCGGATGCTCATCGCAGCATGATATAGTCTCAGTTGATGTAACAACGCCTGACCTTCCAGCGGCATTCGATAATGACACGGCAAAAACCGACAGGTCACTGTTTGGGTTGTATCATATTTTTGTGGATGTTCCAACGCAGACAGTTGAGATTGCGCCTGTCCGTCGAGCTGACCTCGACCTGCATGTGAATCTCAACCCATACCTTATCAGCGAACCATGCCGCGATTGCCTCAGGCTGGACAGTGTCGGATTCGATGAGGATGAAAATCTTTTTCTGGATTTCGCACTGACACACGCGTTTCAGGATGTATCTGTCAGGCCTGATTTGAACGGATTTGATCTCAGGGGAATCCTTGCACTTCCCGCTACAAAAATTTTCCCGTTGACTCCACATACGAAATCTGTTTTTGACCCAATCACACATCTCATAATCAGAAACGAGCAGCCCATTACATTGAATCCAGGCGCTTTGATAAACGCTGACGGCTACACTCCGCTTTGGGATTTTTACGCCGACATGCCTGATTATGCCGGAGCAATTCCCGGCTCGTTGAATCCGTTTATCAATTATTTCTGGGAGGATAATCCTGATCCGATTGAGGAGGGCAACCTGATTCCGTGGCGGACTTTCGCAGTCGGCGGCGGTTGGGATGTTAAACGATACGTTCTTGATTTGACAAAGCTTGATGAAACTTTCGATTTCTATTTCATCGCGGATGTTACATACGGCCAGTCGGCAACGTGGAAGACTCGCCAGAATCCGTTCTATCGTAATCCGCAGTTTAATATCAAGGAAGCTTATGATGTCACAGTTGAGGTTGATAGCGGACTTGTTACCGGCGATGTTCTAACCACATGTGATCTGACAATTTATGTAAAAGACTGGCAAGCTGGCGCGCCGCTTGTTGTCGATCCGCAAAATCCGGAACAGTATGAAATAGACGCTGTCAGTAACGTTTTCAGAATTACAATCGATGCTCCCGACTTTCAATACGGGCTTATTGCACTTGATACTCCCGACTCCGGTGCGGGAACTGAGGCTGACCCGTGGGTTTATACTACGCAGCTTAGAAATCTTCAAGCCGCGACTACCGGAGTGTATCCTGTTCTTATCGGTATTGAGGACGATCTAAACGAAACTGATCTGCTTGATTTGAGAGTATTCGAACTTGTCTTTCCCGAGGTATTCTCATCGCATGTTGTTATAAATTTCAATCCGCCCGAACGTGTAACAAATAACGAGCACGCGTCATTCCTCTGGCCCAAGGAGGCAATCGCGCTGGATAGCGCGAATCGCCCTCATGTCGTCTGGACTGATGACCGTACGGGCTACCACCAGGTTTATTATTCATATCGGATTGCACAAGGTAACTGGTCTGAACCGGAGAACATTTCGCAATCGGACGGGCAGGCGTATTATGCCACTGTCGCTATCGATGCAAACAATCACGGACATATAGTCTGGGAGGATACCGATGGCCTGATTGAGGGATTGGATATTCACTACGGCTATAAAATCGGTGCCGGACTTGAACATAATATCAACTTAACCAAATTCTCCGAACAGGGCGTAGGCGTTTTTCCAAAGGTTGTGGTTGATGCAACAGGCAATCCGCATATCGTATGGTCGGAAAGCACATCCGGCGATGATGATTTTGATGTCCGATACATGCACATTGACATGTCGGGTCCCATGCCAAGTCCGGATTACACACAGTTAATCGGGCAAACGGACGCTTTTGAGGGGCAGCCATCTATTGCATTGGGAATGAACGATGCGCCGAGAGTTGTGTTTATCCGCGAGGACGGCGAACATAAACTGTTTTTCACTAAAAAAGACACAGGCAGTTTCTCCGAACCATCACTTATAGACAATGGGCCGGCATACTGGCCCGACCTGATTTACACGTTCACCAACATGGGAACGGTATGCTTCCACGGCGGGAATATGGCTACAACTCAAATACTCGCCATGAACACAGTCAACGACGGCGCAACGTGGTCGGATATAATTGCAATTACCGATGCAGCGGATATGCATCATGTCATCCCCGACATATCATACGATTCATATAACGCAGTGCATATAGTCTGGCATGAGATTGACCCGATGACACAAATCCCCGGGCAGGTTAAATATGTACAATTGACAACGGAAGGAGTAACCGACCAGCAGTTTGTAACACCGGTCGATTACCCGTCGGCGTTTCCATCATTAGTGGTTGATGCCGATGACGAAGTCCATGTAGCGGTACAGACATTCACAGATGACAACTACGAGATTTACTATTTAACGTCGAGGGATTAGCTAACCATATTTAATTTGTACCCGGTACAAATTAATATGTTGCTTATGGAAATTTGCAGGACAAAAAAATAAGTGCAGGACGGTATCGCGCTGAACTACTCTACATAATTGACGGTGATAAGATATATATTGTTGATGAAATTTCACTGCATTGTGCATGTCATGAGCTCACTCACGGTTTTTGGCAGCAGGGACATGCCGGGTGTGATACCAATTTAGATAATCTGGAACTATATGGCTTGATGAATTATAATGACAGACGATCATACTTACACGCAGGTAATATTATCAGATTAAGAGATTCATTAAGCATATTTGACAGAAGTGATTTTTAAGGAGCTTGTTATGAAAATATCCATACCAAAAAGAATATTATATCTCTCTTTATCGTTGTGCATGATAATCACTATCCTTGTATTCTACGGATGTGGAAATAATGCAAATGTTGAATCGAAGGCAGATAAGGAATCTGAACGGATAGTCAAATCTGAATCGCTTCCTTATGTGGCGATTTACTCACGATTAACATATGAAAAATTCCAAGAGATACGGGATGATACTTATCCTGTTTCTTATATATCTATAAATTACGCCAGGCTGGGAAATTACGACCAATATAATAGAGCACAGGAAGTAAGCAAGTTATCTTTAAAGGCTACTTTGCGCAAAAGAACTGGTAACCCTTTCACTTTATTCATTGATTACGATGGATATTATTACTATGTTCGATTGGATGTAACTCCTGATATATATGAAAGTAAGAAGCATACATTTTCTGCCAATGAGATAAATGCGATTTTTGACTATCTTGAAGAAAATGATAACGAGGATTATTTCTTTAATGGCTTAGAGTACACTGGCTTACCCCAACCTTATGAATCTCCGAGTGTTGATTTCGATGACACTGAAAATGCTAATCAATACGTAACTATAGGTTTTCGGGAACCTGGCACAATATACAATGAATGGGCGATAAGTAAATCGATGTTTGCTGATGATCCACACCCCATCTTACAAGGATTAATTGATATTCTCGAAGATGATTTCATAAGCCAGTTTGAGTAGAATGGGTAATGGCGAAATGGGGCAACTTCCTTTTTGTTGACTGATAAGAACTTGCGTTTTATGATTAGTGCATGAGGAGCGTATCTCGAAATATATTTTCAGGTTTGAACATCCAAAAAGCAGGATTCAGTCTCGCGAATTGTCAGGGAGAGCATCCGTAATGGTAGATATAATCAGCGATAAAAAAGGTGTCCGTCCCCTTTTTCTTCGAAAAAGGACTCTATCCCCTTAATCCTGCACCATAAGTGTTATTCAGATACATCCACGAAATTTACTACCTGACATCGCGGGATTAGAAACCACACCTGAAAAAATATATCTTGACAAAACTGAATGTGCCTGTAAAATATTAGAGCGTTCATTCTGAATTATGAATAGACGTTCTTTTTTTTATAATGTGCATTGCGACAGGCAAATGAACAAGAAAAAGAAACCTACCAGAAAAGAGAGAGAACAGGAGCAGAGAAAGCAGTATATTCTGTCCTGTGCGGAGGTATTGTTCGCCGATAACGGTTATGACAACACATCGATGGCGATGATAGCAGAGAGAAGCGAATTCTCGGTGGGTACAGTCTATAACTTTTTCCAATCTAAAAATGACATCTATTCAAGCCTGTTGATAGGCAAATTGACTGAAGTATATGAGGGATTGTCTCTGATTGCCAAAAAGGTTATCAAACCGCTGGAGAAAATCAGGGAAATAATTGAATTTAACATGGACATGATTCACAAGAACGAGAAATTCCTCATGCTATATATGAACGATGTCGCCCGCCATGAATGGGGACTTGTTTCAAATATTGAAACGAGTGATGAAGGTCTCCATTCGAAAATATCCAAACTGACGGAAAAGGTAATTCATGATGCTCAATTGGATGTCTCCCTTCGCAATGACATATCTTCTAAAAAAGCCCTGTTTATCTTTAAAAAACTGATTACGGTATATCTGCTTGATGCAATCGCCTGTTCGGACAAGTTCGATGCGCAGAAATCGGTTAATGAAATGTATGACATATTCCTTCATGGAGTTGGTGCGAAAAAATGAGATTCTTCACATATACTTTGTTAATAATGCTTGCCACAACGTTTTTCCCGACAATCTCCACTGCTGAGGATTCATCATTGGATAATCAGCCGTTGTTGATTGGCCATCAGAAAGCAGTCGAAATGGCGCTTGGGAACAACAAACTGGTTTACGCGGCGGAAAGAATGGTCAGTGCCGCAAGAGCTGAGGGAAAAGCGCAGTACGCTCCTTTCCTTCCACAGTTAAGCACAACGTATTCATACACTCGCCTCGACAGCGCCCCGTTTATGTCTGTTGATATGGGCAATGGTCCTACGGAAATGCCGATGGGGACTGAGGATAACTACAACTGGTCGTTCCAGTTCGTTTTTCCCATCTATGCGGGCGGCGCGAAAAAAGCGGTTAAGAAGATGATTCAAATCAACGAGAAAATCGCGCGAAATAATCTCGATATCGCAAGACGGGGAATCGCGTACGGCGCTGTGCAGGCATATTACGGCGTTCTAAGCGCAAGACGCCTTGTTGATGTTCGTACAGCATCGCTTGAGTTTATAACTGAAGCACACCGAAACGC
>JAGGVT010000021.1 GCA_021157815.1 bacterium
ATGCAATTTAGATAACGAAGTGCCAATCAATCAAGAGTTACAAGGTGAAGCAAATGATATCTAGAACTATTGCCTGTTTTTTGGCTATTTTCGCAATACTGGTAATCGTGGGTTGTTCAAAAGGCGGGAATCCTGTAACTCCTCAGGACAGCCATACGGGGATTAGTGAAATCAGTTCGCTTCCTGTCGGGGTAACATCGTGGTTTGATGCCGGTTCCCCTGCGAGTGGCGCAGGCGCTCTCGGCTTGTTCAATCTAAGCGTCAATCCTGATGAAATATCTGCCGAGCTGATACCGGTTCGCCAAACCGCGCTTACCGATGTTATTGAAATAGTGGATATTACAAATTTCCTTCAGGTGTCGCCATGTGTTGACTGCGCACGAATAAAATCAGTGGGAATCGACACTGACGGGAATATAGTTGTGTCGATTGGGATAAAACATCCGTTTGCCGCCGGGGATGAAAGCAAGCCAATAACAGCATCCAATCGCGCTGATCTTCATGTTTTCAATATTGAGGGAACAATTGTATCGAATAATGAGGGAACTTATTTCAGCGGGACAGGCCAAAGCATATCAGAATTCCGCCTTGTAAACGCGGATGGATATTCAGCATATCTTGACAGCGTTCTCGATGATATCTATCCCACCGAAGCGACACTGCATCCGTATATTCTCCATTACGATGATTACACAAGCGGGAATTTCGCCTGGTATTACCCGACCGGATTTTTAAGCGTAACCACACCATCGCCAAGTGGAAATCTGGTAATGGCGATGGGGTCGGATTATGACTACAAGGATTATGTGTTCAAACTTGAAGATGGCAGTATGGATTTCATCTACGTTGTCGGTTGCACTTACGCTGTAAGCTCCACTGGAAAAAATAACAGGTTTACACCTGAATACCGTATTCCGCAGCATAATAAAAAAGCGGCAAGTGAGGTTCGAGTTGATATTACATCGAATGAGCTGAAAGCGGGGCATATATCGTCAACGGCTGAAATTGCAATTCGTGTTGTTGATATCAGCCATGGCGTCGCTGTTGGCGAGAGACTGGATGAAATGCTGGCGGACAGCTCTGTTGCAGCAATTACAGTTGATATTCCACAGATTGTATCCAGTCCGATAACGGTTGACATTTCAGCGCCGTCGGGAAGCGGCCATTCCCCAACTGACCCGCTTGTTTACAGCGCGACAATCACGAACGAACTGGGAGCGGATTCAGGTGTATATCTCGGACTGGCAAAGGTTCTCGACAGTTATCCTCCTGGCATGAACGAGTTGCCGCTGCTTGAAAATATGGATGGCATTCAACGTGCCAATCCGGGTGATGCTCCTCTTGATGGGCTTTTCGAAATTACAGAATTCGCAACTTACACGATATTTGAATTGCCGATAGAATTTGAAAATGAACCTCCGGTGGCTGTTCTTGAGCCGAATCAATTTAAAGCGCTTGTTGGCAATACTGTAAACTGGGATGCCACAGCATCGTATGACCCGGATGACTCGATTGTCCAGTATGAATGGGACTTTTTCATCGAGGATGGCGACGAAGCTAATTTCACTCCGGATGGTTCTCCTACGTATCCGCCTGAGAGTACGATAATCTCACCGCCTTATGACCAGGCAGGATTGGCATACGCCGCTGTGCGCGTGACGGATGAATTTGACGCGACTGATATCGCGGTTGTCAGCTTTGAGGTGGTTGATCCTGTTTTTGATGATGTCTATTTTGACTTTTCCACTATTGATATTAAGGAAATCCATGTTACGGGTTCAGGCTTCGGAAGTGAGTTGGCGGACAGCATCATTTATCTGGATGGTGCAACAACCGGTTTCACTTTTATCAGTTGGCAGGATGATGAGATTGTTATTCAGATCAGCAATGATAACCTTGACCATGAGCTTCAATTTGACATTGGTGGAGTAATGGCATCTGTTGTTCCCGTTCCTGAATCTGAAGCGCTTCTGATTATCTATAACTCCAACGACAGCGATTCGGTTTCAATAAAGGATTACTACGCCAGCGATGTTACTGGGCGAGATATCAAGGATGACATGATACTCGCGCTTGATCTTTCGCTTGGTGAAAGCATCACACGCACTCAGTACGACGACGAGATAAAAACTCCGGTTGAAACGTTTATCGAAAGCAATAATCTGAAATACCGCATTAAATATATTGTTTTGGCAAAAGGAATCCCCCTGAAAATCCAAAAAACACATGGAAGCAGCTATACTGATCTTGACTACGCGGCGCTGGAAAGTGAAATGACATTGTTGTTCGATAATGACTACAATCTTGATGGTAGAATTGGCAATCCATATTACTCAAAGCCTGCCGGAGAGTATTTCCATCCGTTCAAGTGGACAGGCTACCAGAACGCGACGTTTGCATATTTGGTAACACGCCTTGCAGCCTGGGATCTTGATGAAGTCTATGCAATGATAGACAGGGGACTGAATCCATATTCAGGAAGCGCCGCCTATGGCGTTCTGGACGGTGATCCGGGCAAATGGTATGACCAGATGGAGAATGCCCATTCCAATTACGATTCGCTTGGAATTCAGCATGTTTATGATAATTCAAATATTTTTGTAACCGCTGACACGATAGGGGACACGTCAATCAGCGACAATATAATCGCATATACCGGCCATGGTGTTCATCACAATAGTAACCCTCCGAGCGGTGGGCTTTATATTCTTAACGATCTTGGATTCGGTTTGTTAAACGGCGCGATTTTCAATTCGTATGAATCATTCAACGGCACAACGTATATTGAGGCAAATCGATCGAGCCACGGCATGGTTAGTGACTGGATTAGAATTGGCGGTACTGGCGGTGTTGGGCATGTTTATGAACCGTGGTCGGATGGAGTCGCCAACGAAAGCCTGCTGTATCCGGCTCAGATCGCAAAAAACAATCTCGCCGAGGCATGCTGGATTTCCCTTAGATATTTAAGCTGGACTGAAACCATTCCGGGCGACCCGTTGTGCATTATTGATATTCAGTAACTTATTCAGCATGGTCGGAAAGCCGGGGGTTTTGACATTTTTCGAGGGGAAATGTATCATATTGATGTAACCAGTAAAGGCAGCCGTGAATTACCAACAGCATTTCAGATTAACAGTATTACCAGCAGTTTGGAATTTCTAAAGTTTACTTATCAAAGTCTATTGTCGAGGTGGTGTTATGCATTACTTCAAAAGTGTATGTTTTGTGATTGCCACAATGATTCTGGCTTTTCTAATTGGATGTTCCGGCGGGAGTGGGCCTCTTGCGCCATCAGCAAACAACAGTAACACATTAGATAACACTCTTCCGGTAATTTCCCTTTCATCAATGGGTGATACATGCCAGGGGATTGCCTTGATGGGAGCGTATGAGCTAAGCATTGATCCGGCATTTGCATCAGCGGAACTGGTCGCAAAGCGCGTTTCCTCGATTGGTGAGGATTATATCGTAAGTGGAATCGGTTTTTTCACAATCGCACCGTGCGCGACATGTTTGAAAATCATAGGCGTAAGTTTGGATATGACTGAAGCAACATTGACTTTTGCGATTACCCATCCATTCCCGGCTGGTGATGTGCTCCAGCCGCCATCAGCGGAGAATCGTCTCGACTTGGATGTCTTCGACCTGGCAATGGTGATTCTGCCAACCGGGGCGACATCGACAACGTACTCACAGACGGGCAGCAGCGTTTACTCCGGATTCTGTATTGAGCCGGACGGTTATACCAGCGAACTTGCCAATGTTATCAGCGATACTGCAGCTTTGCCGTTCTTCCTTATTGTTGATGACAGCACTGATTTTGACCCGCCTGAATCAACATGGAACAAATTCGCAATGGGCGCTGAAAAAACTTTCGATGTCGGATTCAACCTGGCATCAGGAACACTTTTTTTTGATATGTATCTGACCATGGGGTACGGGTTCTCCGCTGTCAAAAAGGACAGGCTTCTGCCGAAATATTACAATCCTGAGTTTAACCGTAAAGCCGCGTGGAAAGTTGATGTTACTCCGCCTGAGGGAGCGAATCCGCCAATGAGTGGCAATACCTGGCTCGACAACGATACAACAACGGCTTTTGATGTTGTAGTCGATGTTTATGACTGGCAGATTGGCGCGGTAGTTTCAATCGAAGATGATTTTGGAAATGCCGACCCGTCAGAGGTTTTCGCCTTAAGCGCGCCATCCGGTGTAACAGTTGAAATTCCGGGCATGAATGGCACACTGCCACAGGCGTCATCTCCTGATAATCCAACATCAACCGGAATGCCGGATGACCCCTGGATTTACACAATTCCAATAGCGAACGAGAACAGCCTGAGCGCCGGTGAGTATTTCAGCCTTGTTAAAGTAACCGATGAGCGGCCTGTTCTGGCGCCTGCCGATGGCCGGGATTTTCTAATCGACACTCCTGACGGCATTCAACTTGTTAATTACGAGATGCCTGAATACGCGACATATCAGGTGTTCACAGCGACAGTTGTCAGCGGATGCGGCCCTATTACAGGACAGGTCGATTCACCCGCCTGCCCGGTTACTGATCAGGGGAATGGCGCGACTGTCGATTTCACAGTCAGCGCGACCAGTGATAATGGCGGTGGAAATATAGTTCTTTATGAGGTTGATTTCGATTACGATGGAAATAATTTCACAATGGACGATTCCAATACGGATGGCATTTTCGACAACGTGGGCCCTTTCACAGTGCCTGACCCATGCGTTGATAATATTCCCTACAATTACACAGTTGCTTTTAGAGGCACCGATGAATGTACTCCGGCGAATGTTACTGTTTTCGCAACATGCGTTGTGACTGTTAACATGTGCTGCAATCAGGCTGAATTGTATTATCAGTTCGACAGCTGCACCACGCCAACATACGAATGTGATGGCTGGAGCGCGAAGGACTGGCGCTCATCGACTGGCGGCTGCGGTTTGCCAAATGAGGATGATGCATTATCCTGGGACGACGTATCCTGGGGTGATTTCAAATGGGGATGCAACATCGGAGGTCCCTTGTGTGATGACATTACATTTCCATATATAACATCCGGTCCCGACCCAATTGGCAGTACTTACGGCACCTGTGATTGGGAGGCTGATCATGATGAGTTTGCCGATTTCAATGTCGTGAGTCCGGTTATTAACCTTCCGCAATCATCAGACGGGCAGATTGAATTCGACCATTGCAATTATTTTGCCGATGCGAGTGCAACTTTCACGCTGTACATTTCAGAAGACGGATGCAATGGCCCGTGGGTGGAACTCTGGGTCTCAACTGATATGGAAGGATGTTACAACGATTCAACAGTAGATATCTCAAGCTATTCAGGCAGCAATATCATGTTTAGATTTCAATATTCAGCAGTGGATTATATCTCGAACGCGAATGCATGTGGTGATAATGCTGGTGTCGTTTTTGACAATACTCGGATATTCGGCTGTTTTAATGGTGATTTGCACGACTAATAGTAACGTGATTTGTATATGTGATTTGTATATGTTGGATGAGTAACAGCAGAGGGTTCAAACTCTCTGCCTTTTAATTATACACGCACCGGGACACAAGCCGGGAGCTTCGGCACCCTTGCCGGAAAGTCGGGTGCTTCAGCACCCCTGTAAAAAACCGGGGCTTACGCACCTTCGCCGGAAAGGTTGCCGACACTCCCGGCATGCCGTATTAAACATGGTCAATTCAGGGCGTAATAAGAAAAGTGTCTCATAACCCCACATTTTCTGTCATGCTGAACGATTTCTGTCTTTCTGAACGATTTCTGTCATTCTGAACGAAGTGAAGAATCTATTCGCGATAACATAAATATTTCTTATTAGATATAATCACCAACTCAGTCGCATATAGATTTTTCGCTGCGATCAGAATGACAAACTTTTTCGCTTATAATGCGGTTCTGAGACAGTTTCCACGCGGCGCCCCTACACCACACTGCCATTTTACGCACCCGTTATCCTTTTCAACAGACCCCGGTTTCCAGCTGGCTGGGGAAATATTTGGATAATTTAATCGGGAAAATAAATCAACTATATACCTGATATAAGGGCGATATTACATTGTATTAAATGCCTTAAGGTATTTATTGGCAGCTATTCCGGTTATGATAATTTCTTATCCGCAACTTCAAGCTAAAACCAGAGAGTAAAATCACGATATTATTCACGAAACCTAAAACAGCGGAGGTATGCAATAATGCATCGCAATACTTTGCTTTCACTTGGACTAGCTCTCATCGCGGGGCTTATGTTCACCTTATGTGCCTGTAACGGAAGTTCCGTTATAAGGAATATGGATGACATTGAGGGCGTATGGGATCTGCATTCTGCTGGAACCGGACATGTGTCCGATTTCTACAGTGTCAGTCCTATTGCCAGACATGTAACATTTGATGGCGTTTATAGCATTTATCCGAGCGAGATTCTTCAGAAGGGATATAACTGGGAGTGGACGTATGACGGCAGTCGCCTCCAGTTCGAAATGCTGAAAGATATTCCAATTCAGGATTATTCATGCGGTTTGATTCATCTTCAGGGCACTGCGAAATTTGACATACCGAATATAAGCGCAGCGGCTACAACCGCAACCGGAATCCTTACTTTGGATAACGCGACTGTTACATGCGAGAATGATGCTGACAGAACAGGCAGCATTACTGGCTCATTCAGCGTGTATATGGTCAAGCGTTAATCAGTAAGCCGGAAAATCGGAAAGCCAACTCCTGATGAGTTGGCCACCACAGCGAAATAATAAACCGCCATGGTTCATGGCGGTTTTTTTTATCCCTCCATTTTGTAGGCATAATTGCAACCTATAAAAAATCCGGCTCTTCAATAAATCGTGTGGGTTGAGTTTAGATTGAGTAAAAAAAGGGGACTGTCCCAACAAAGTGAATAAACACAGTATAAATAAGGGGTTACAGCATAGTATATTGATAACATCAGATTTGAAGCC
>JAGGVT010000014.1 GCA_021157815.1 bacterium
GAAGGATCTATTTTAGATAGTGTAGATTAATTTCATCAGGTTTAATCATCAACACAGTAGCAAATAGATTCTTCGCTGCGCTCAGAATGACAAACCTTTTTGCTTATAATTGAGTTATGAGACACTTTCATGAGAAACCGGGCTACCATTGATTTCCTTTTTTCAGAGGGCTCGAAATTATACTTTGCTACTCAATTGGAATATCTTCGATTGAGATTAAGAATTGATCGGGAATATTAAGGGCTGAAAGATTCGAGTCACTTATCATCGGCGATGACATATCAATTTCATCCATATAAATTCCAACATGTATTCCCGGACCTTCATCCATAACCAGGGGATTCACATTTGCGCTGTACTCATATTTGCTGTAGTCATATTTATAGCAATGAGATATCAATGTCTCGCCATTGATTTTAAGCAATGCATAACTGGCAGTATTTGGGTAGTCATAACCGATTTTGAATTCCACATCGGCATTCGCCAGTTCCTGCGCAAACTTATCAAGATTCTCTTTAATGATAAAAGGTGTCATTCCTAAAAGCTGTTGATATGAGAGGTCATTGATAAAACTTTGGGGAAGACTGTTATTTTCAGAATAATAATTATATGTAGTTGAAAAGATAAAATCAGTTAATTGCCCGCACTGCGCATACAACTTTCTTGTTTCAGGATCAGAAACCATGTTAATGGGAGCAGTTCCACCTACAATAGTTGTCATTCTTGGTGTTATGTTTCCCTTAAAATCATTCAGGCCATCTTTATTAATGACCCAGGTTGTTTCACCGCTGTCTTTGTCTTTCCCCAGATCAATATTGCAGGAGATCAACAAGTTATAAACACCTTCTTTTCCCCACTTTACTGAACCAAAATCGGATGGATCATTTGTGACATCACGGTTTGCCAATACTATTACGGGCAATCCATTCATTAAATTCCTTGGCCAAAACAATGGGAAACCGCTGTCAATATATTCTGTTATAGACTCGGGATAAACACCTGTTGCCCGTCTATAATCGGTGATACTTTTACGCAACTTGCCAACCATACTCGCACGGTTGTGTTGTCCAAGAAGACGCGGATCTTCACTGATTGGAAAAATTAAAACGTGGTCATAGGATGTTTGATGGTCTATTTCAGGGGGGGTAATCGATTCTTTGTTGTTGTTTGAGATTTTATCCGTCTTCATTTCTATATTGCCGGATGAGGAACATCCAGCCGTTATAGCAATGAAAAAGAGAATTATATAAAAAATAGAATCGCACCCTTTTATTAGCTTTCTCTGTAAACTCATAATCATCTCCTGCAACATTTTGTTGGATGCTATTAAACTTCTACCACACCTCCCAGCAAAAAATAAACTAAACATAGTTTTTTTTGAATTGACCAGCACCACGCTAAAGCGTGGTGTTATTTTAATCATGCTTGAACGATTTTCAACAGGTTTGTCGAGCCAATAACATTCACTGGATATCCTGATGTCGCGATGAATAATTCGTCATCTTTTAGTAAGCCGGCATCCTTAACTTTCTGGCACGCCTCCGCGAATGAGTCATCCACAGTGTCTCTTTTTTCAACCATTATGGGAACGACACCATGGCTAAGCACGAGTTTCCGCGCGATTCTTTCATCATACACAGCCGCGACAATCGGAACGCCTGGTCGAAATCGCGACATGAGCCGTGACGTATGTCCGCTTCTTGTTGGCGTCAATATTAGATTCAATTTGATATCATCGACTATTTCAGCTGCCGCAAGCGTTATAGCATCCGATATGATACGGCTTTTTCCTTTTGGATATGTTTTTTCTTTTTTCAGATCATTGATTCCGTTTTCAATTCTATTCCGCCATTCGCTTTTTTTGAATTCAGCTTTTAATTCCCTGAATCTAGCGGATTCAGCCTTTTTCGAGATTCTTCTCATCATTTTAACAGTCTCAAGAGGATATGAGCCTATTGCCGTTTCGCCGGAGAGCATCACAGCGTCAGTGCCGTCGAAAATAGCGTTGGCGACGTCTGTAACCTCGGCGCGAGTTGGGAAGGGGCGGTCAATCATCGATTCAAGCATCTGTGTAGCGGTAATAACCGGTTTTCCCAGTACGTTGCACAGGTGAATGATTTCCTTCTGAAGCACGGGAACATCCTCGACATCCATGCGAACTCCAAGGTCTCCTCTTGCGACCATGATTCCATCCGCCTCGCAAGCTATGGCATGAATATCCTCAATCGCGCCTTCGGTTTCGATTTTCGCTATTATCATCGGATAATCAGCCGGCTCAAGCGATGTTTCAATCAAACCGCGAATCTTGACAATATCCCCCGCGCTACGAACGTAACTCACGGCTATCATGTCCACTTTTTGATCCATCAGAAACTTAAGATCCTCGGCGTCCTTTTTTGTGAAAGCGGGAAGGTCGGGCGACATGCCTTTAAGCACCACACCTTGACGGCTTCTCAAAATGCCATTGTCCAGAATCTCCAGGATGATTCCACTTTCACGCGATGGTCCTTTCTTTGCGCGCATCCTGATAAGGCCATCTGAAAACAGGAACAGCGCACCGGGAGAAAACGCGCTGGCAAGAACATCAAAATGATTTATAAAAACGCTGGATTCATCGCCGATTTTATCCTGGTCATTATGCAGAATAAATTCCTCGCCTTTTTTCAGTTCGACTTCATCATTCTCAAAATTGCCAATGCGAATTTTCTGCCCCATCAAATCGCCCATTATCGCGACATGGCGATCAGTCATCGCGGCGGCCTGCCTGATTCTTTCCATCTGTTCCGCAGCGGCAACATAGGTTTTTCCGGGTATGAACGAACCCTCTTCGCGAAAATGCGGCGAGTGGCTCATGTTCACACGCACGACATCCATCCCCGATTCGATAAGCTGTTTCAGCGATTCGACGGAATCACGATTATCGCGTGTGCCCATTGTGCATACTATTTTTGTGTTTATTCTGTCCTTCAATATATTGCTCCCATTGGTTAAAGTTCATTTGTTTATATCGGCTTCTTATTATACAGGCTCTTTAATAAATCGTAAGGATTGAGTTTAGATTGAGCAAAAAAATGGGACTGTCCAAAAAACGTTTATTAATGCGATAAACACTGGGGTTATTAATGATGCTTATTGAAATCATCAAGTTTGAAGCCTCATGTGGACGTACCCCATGATTGGGGAATGCCCCTTTTTTTACGGGGGCAAATAACCCACATTATTTATTGAAGCGTTATTATACAAAATATGCTAATCATGAAAATTGTCAATCGTTGTTTCAACAGTAAATCTCGATTCATGCTGCGGAATCCCCAGCGCCGGATGCTCTCGAATGATTACCTCAATTGTGTAATCGCCATCGGGAAAGAATGCGTCATCAGGATTGCGAGTCGGATTGCCGCGGTTGCTGCTGCTTTCAGTCGTGCACCAATAGCCGTTTTCCGTCATGCCGTTTGTAATGATAATCTGAAAATCACCCAGCCATGATTCGTTCTCGATGTAGTTCACATGAAACTGCGGTCGAATCAGCGGGATACGCCCGTCCATTCGAAGCAAACCACCAGTATCTTCATATCCCGCAGGCTCGATTATCCGCCATTCGAACTCATAAGGCGCCGGCGAGTTTTTCCCAAGTCCCCAGCTTCTGCCCATACGGTCAAATGCGTGAACGAGAATATCGACATTGCCGTAAATGACGCCATCGCTGAATTCGCCCTTTACGCCCTCATCCGGGATGAACATAATCGGCTCAACAATCTGGGGAGGAGAGTCGCGAAGAATATCACGAATTTCAGGCGTTATCTCAAGCCTGTTCAGAGGATGTTCGATTCCCTCGATAACGTTAAGCGCGTCACCCTCTTTGTTTACGGGGCGTTTGATTCGGACATACGCGTAATGCAGATGGTCGTTCCAGTTGTCGCCGTCGTTTCGGTAATCGCAGATATGCCCAATCAGTTCACCTTTTTTTATCAAACTCTTTCCGGGTTCCAGGTTAAGGATTTTCCTTACTGGATCAACATGCGTGAACTCGCGCCCTTCCAGTGTGTTGATATCGCCAATAATGATGCGGTATCCCGCCCTGTTGTGGATTTTAATGCACTCCAGAAGGATGCCGTCGCGGTTGTTAAAAACCGGTTCGCCCTTGTGGCTTTGAATGTCAATCGCCAGATGGTAATGCCCGCCCGCGCGGTATTCACCGTATGTTCCAATCAACGCGACATTCAAATCCTTTTTGATTTTCAAGGGCCAGGGGTCTTTGTCCTGGTTTTTAGTTTCACTGGTTTCAGTCGTGTTGGCAATTCCAGCGGTGATAAAAAAACAAAGCAGGAAAAAACATATAATGATTCTAACTGTTCTTATTTTCAAAAATCGATTAGCCATAGAGTTTAAACAGGCGGTGGAAATTGCTTAATGTGTCCCAAATCGAGCATTTCGAACGGACTGATTTTTCAATGTCACTCTTCTTGATTCCCTTTGAACGAGCGTCCATTGTGAAAATACCCTCTGTGATAGACAGCAGCATTTGCGGATACACTGATCTGAATTGGGGTTTAACTCGCATCTCGTTCATGAAATCGGACATCGAATTTCTGTCTCTCATAAGGAAAGTTTCGGATATCATTCTGGGGTAACCGTGCGGTTGCGATTCCCGCCTGTCGATATGCGCATCAACAGCGGCTTTTCCCGCGATAACTCCTGAAACGATGGAGTAGTCTGTCATGCGGCAGTCGAACGGATGATAGAGCCGCGCGGCTTTTCCTGAAATTATAAATCCTTCTCCCCAGAGAACATCGGATTGCTTTTCAAATCCGGCAACCGGGATGGTTTGCGTTGTGAACGACTCACTTTCAAATCCCTGAATAATTGGCTCGATTGATGGATGCATTTTAAGTTGTTCGATAAGCGCGTTTAGGTTTTGGTCCTCACTGAGCAGATCATGCGGAACATAAGCTTTAATAACGATTTTGTTTCGGTGAGCAATCAATCTTGCCCAGCTGAACCCGATATCAAGAGGGTCTCCAAGGATAACCACGCTTGCCGCGTTGTCACTGCTTCCTGTCATGCGAATGGACGGTTCACAATCCTCTGCAGTTAGAGTTTCCTTTATTATAAGAATAGTCTCATCAGGATTTAATTCCCTGCGTTTCAAAAGATGTCCGGCTAATTTTGAATCGGGGCCGTCAGCAATTACAGTCAAAGGCGCGTAGTGTTCGATTCGCTCAACATCTTCATCCTCATCATCACCGCATCCAACGCCAATAACAACGCCGTTCTCATCGAGTATCAAATCTGTCGCTTCTTCATTGGAATGCAATTCGCCGCCAAGCGCGATAAACCTGTCGAACAAAGCGTAATCGAGTTTCGGCCTGTTCGCCACGAACCCTGCTTTCCCCGAATCATCCGGTGATGTAACGCACTCCCATGCGGTATGGGCATCGTCTGTAACAATCCAGAATGCGCGCCGCCTCAATGGTGTAAGCACGTTATCGAGATTTTCATAGTCACTGAAAATTTGCTTCAATGCGTGAGGATATGCCAGCTCATCAATATGAAAACCATTGCCCGGAATATCCCTCTTTTCAACGAGAAGGACATTCAGCCCTTTCCCCTGAGCGGTAATCGCGGCTGAAAGTCCGCATAAACCGCCTCCGGCCACAATTAAATCCCAGTTATGATTATCCACGGCATGCTCCGGATTCCACAGATTTTTTTCACTTAATTGTAACCCGGCGTCCCTTCGCCGGGGATTTTCCTGCCATACCCCGGGAAGGGGATCCCGGGTTACAGATTTTAATTCATTTAATTGTAACCCGGCGTCCCTTCGCCGGGGTTTTTCTGCACTTAAAGAAACATTAAACCTTCCACATAAAAGGGCAATTTTAATGTATGCGCGATAAAGCATCAAGAAATAAAAAGGACGGGAGTAAGCCCGTCAGTGTTGATGCCTTATTTAATATAATTCAATCCCGCTTCTAATCAGCGATACGGGATGTTTTTCTTCCTTCCCTGTCTTCGAGAAATTCAAGAACAGTCGAAAGCCTGAATCGTCTTTGGTTGCCCGGTGTTCTAAGGCATTCAATTTTGTTGGCGTTTGTGTATCGCCTGACCGTAGTCTTGCAGACATTGAGAATAACCGCCGCTTCATCGAGAGTGATAATCGGGTCGAGAAGATTCTCAATCAGATTTTCCCGAGTCTTGCGAGGGCTTTTCTTTTTACGCCTTGCCTTTTCCAGTTCCGCGCCGAACAGCTCAAGCGTATCGCTCTTTGACTGCTTGTCTTTTTTAGACGGCTTGGCTTTTGGCTTTGCAGTCGGAGGCGCCTGCGGTTTTGTAGTTGCAATCGGTTCGACCCAATCCCTGAGATCATCATCAATCTCAACACCGCTGTCTGACATAAGCGTATTAATATCTTGATCGAATTCTGTAATCTCTTCGATTGGTTCAAGATCCTCGGTTGTCATCGAGTGAGGAGTTGCCTGTGCGACAGGTTTGTAGTTTTCATTTTTCCTTGTTTTCTTTTGAGTGGGTCCCTTTGGAACAGGCGGTTTGGTGGCTTTAACCGGTTTGATAAGCCCCTCGCCTCGTGCAATCCTTTGCGTTTCTTTTCTTACATATCTCTGCCAGTCGCGCAGTACATTGGCCTTTTTTCCCGATAAACCCTGAGGCATTTTTTTCCTCGCTTTGTTTTCCTTATCGTTCTTTTTGGTTTTTTTTGTCATTTCCAGAAAGACGCTTCGTTAATTAATATCTTGGATGTTTCCTCTACATCGCATTAACACTGTAATGTGAATGATACAAACCGCTTGTACTTAACCAATAAATAACATAACGATGTTTAATTATCTTAGCATAACGACAAGTGGTTTACCAGTCAAAATCAAGCTTAAAATTCAGGAAATTTCGGTTTAATGGGGGTCAGATACGAATATCAAGTTTTGTCTTTTTGTCATCCGAATCACGCGGCTCGGTTTTGGTTTCCGCATCGGTTGATTCCGGTTCATTCTCGACAGTGGATTCTTCCGTATCCGATGATGATGCAGCATCCTCGGATGATCCAGCATCTTCAGATGATGCCTCGTCCTGCTGGTATTTCTCTTTCTCTTCCGGATCCCTTGGTTGCGTGCGGCGCATGCGGCGCGTCTTGTTAAACCGCATCACTCGATATGGATTATCTATAGGTTCGATTGGCATCCCGGTTCACCTCGCTCCCTGATGTTAATTATATCGCCAAATCGTATGAAAATGTTAATTTGATATAAGATTTGCACTCAAACGTGTAACTTAAATTCACTCAAATCAGTTCTTAAACCCAAAATCAATCATTGCGAACCAATCACATTTTACCTATAATATTCAATCTTAATTAATCCAAAATCTGGAGTGTGTGATGAGTCATCCAGCAGATTTAAAATACACAAAATCTCACGAATATATCAAGATTCTTGATGGCAACAAGATTCGAGTAGGCATTACAGACCATGCGCAAAACGAACTTGGTGACATCACCTACGTTGAGCTTCCCGATGTCGGAGCGGAATATTCAATCAATGATCCCTTTGGCGTGGTGGAAAGTGTCAAGGCTGTAAGCGACATTATGATGCCGGTTGATGGGAAAATCGTTGAGACAAACGCTGCCCTTGAGGATGCCGCGGAGTTAATCAACGAGGATCCGTACGAAAAGGGATGGCTGATCGTTGTTGAAATGAACGATCCGTCGCAGCTTGATGCCCTGATGTCGAAGGAAGAATACGAGGCGCAGCTTTAGGATTTTTCCCTCAATATTTATGTGTTGAATTAAACTTATGTATTGAATTAAATAAGTAGGGGCAAGGCTTGGAAAGCGTCTTGGGACTCCATTATAGGCTTGGTTTTTTGTCATTCTGAGCGCAACGAAGAATCTATGAGTTGTTGCGTTATTGTTTAAACCAGATGAGAATAATTCATATTGTCGAGGATAGATCCTTCGCTTCGCTCAGGATGACAGAATAGCTCAGGATGACAGAATAGCTCAGGATGACAGAATAGCTCAGGATGACAGAATAGCTCAGGATGACAGAATAGCTCAGGATGACAGAAAAAGCCGGTTTCTGAGACACTACCTATTCCCTGCCCCTACGATTTATAAATCATACATGAAATTAATACACTGGATTGCATGATACTTACAGTAATTTTTAAGGATGTGACCTGATAAATGGATTACGTTCCACATACAAAAGATGACATCAAACTGATGCTTGACTTTCTCGGAGTGTCATCAATCGAGGAATTGTATTCACAAATTCCTCAAGACCTTATTTTAAACAAGCCACTGGATATCCCAGCCGCGGTATCCGAGCCTGAACTGTCTCTTGAAATGCGGAATATGGCCAGTGAGAATCTTGAAATCAAACCGAATCGGGACTTTCGCGGTGGGGGAATTGAACGCCACTATATTCCTCCCATAATTCCTGCACTGATTGGCAGGGGCGAGTTTTTAACCTCATACACACCGTATCAGCCTGAAATGTCGCAGGGGATTCTGCAGGCGTTTTTCGAATACCAGACCATGATATGCGAACTGACAGGCATGTATGTTTCAAACGCGAGTTCCTATGACGGCACCACCGCTCTTGGTGACGCTCTGGTTGCTATCGCTTACCACAAACATAAAAGCGACAGGATTCTTGTTTCCGGTGGGTTTAATCCACAATCCAGAGAGGTTCTTGAAACATACAAGACCGGACTTGATGCAGTGCTGGTTGATATCCCATCTGTTAATGGTGAGATCAACACTGATAGAATACTTCAGGAAATTGAATCCGGTGCGAAAGCTGTCTTTATCCAGACTCCGAATTTCTACGGCGTTGTTGAAAACCCCGCTAAAATTGCTCAAATCGCGGATGCAATTCACAAAACAAAAGGATTGCTGATTATCAGCGCGAATCCACTTTCACTGGCGCTTCTTAAATCACCTGGCGAGATGGGCGCCGATATCGCTGTCGGTGAGGCTCAATGTTTTGGCAGCATGCCGAATTTCGGCGGTCCGCTTCTTGGTTATTTCACAGCCAGCAAATCGCAATTGAGAAAACTGCCGGGTAGGGTAATCGGTGAAACTGAAGATGGGGAAGGCAATAAAACCTATGTAATGACACTGCAGGCGCGCGAACAGCATATCAGGCGCGAAAAAGCCTCATCGAATATCTGCACAAACCAGGCGTTAAACGTGCTTGCCGCGGCGATTTATTTAAGCTATTACGGCAAAGAGGGAATCAAAAACATTGCACGGCGGATAGCATCCCTGGCCAGATACGCCATAAACAAGTTCAGTAAAATCGACGGAGTTCATCTCCTGTTTCCCGACACTCCGCGTTTCCATGAATTTGTAATCAATGTGGATGCTGACCCCGATGATTTGATAGACAGAATTTACAAACTCGGATTCGCCGGTGGCGTCTCTTTAAAAAGCGCCCATAAGAATTTCCCAAATGGAATTCTTGTTAGCTTGAACGAGTGCGTTGGTAAAAACGATATTGATGAAATTGTTAAAATCTATGGCGATCTTCTCTAACGCCTGATTTATCCAATGGAGAACAAACATGAGATCAGTTCAAAAGACCATATTTGAAATATCAAAAAAAGGCCGTAAGTCATATTCGCTTATAAACGATGAAACCCCGATTCTCAACGCTGATGACCTTTTCGATAAATCCTATCTTCGCGAACAGGATGCCCGCCTTCCTGAAGTCAGCGAGATGGATTTGGTTCGCCATTTCACAAATCTGTCGCGGCGTAATCACGGCATTGACAACGGATTCTACCCGCTTGGTTCATGCACGATGAAATACAACCCGCGATTTAACGAGGCGATGGCGTCACTGCCCGGATTTGAGGAGAGCCATCCGAATTCACCTGAATGGGTATCGCAGGGTTCTTTGAAAATTATCCATGAACTTGAAAAATTCATGTGTGAGATTTTCGGCATGGATGCGTTTACTCTCCAACCTGCCGCCGGCGCTCATGGTGAATTCACAGGATTGCTGATTATCCGGGCTTTCCACGAATACAACGGCGATACGCAGCGAAAAATCATTCTTGTCCCGGACAGCGCGCACGGAACAAATCCGGCAAGCGCCAAGATGGCAGGTTTTGAACTCAAACAGGTCGCGAGCACTCCTGGGGGTCTTGTTGACCTTGAGGCTCTTAAACCGCATCTGAACGATAATCTTGCTGGAATGATGCTTACAAATCCGAATACTTTGGGATTGTTTGAAAAGGACATTCTCGATATGACAAAACTTATCCATGAGGCTGGCGGACTGCTTTACTATGACGGCGCCAACGCCAACGCTCTTTTGGGAATTTCCAGGCCGGGAATGATGGGATTTGACATTGTCCATGCGAACCTTCATAAAACTTTCAGCACTCCGCACGGCGGCGGCGGTCCTGGGTCAGGGCCAATTGGCGTAAAATCACATCTGGAAAAATTCCTTCCGTCACCGCGCGTGGGAATACATCTCGATAAATTCACGCTCCTCGATTTACCTGATTCAATCGGACGAGTCAAATCATTCCACGGTAATTTCGGAGTTCTGGTCAGGGCGTATGCCTATATTCGACTGCTTGGGCCGGAGGGATTGAAACGAACATCGCAGATTGCAGTGCTCAACGCGAATTACCTGCAGGAAAAACTCAAGGGAAAATACAATCTCGATTACGATACCAGGTGCATGCATGAGTTCGTCTTAAGCGCTGAAAGGCAGAAAGAGGAATGCGGAGTGATCGCGAAGGATATCGACAAGGCGCTTATAGATAAAGGAATACATCCGCCGACTACATATTTCCCGCTTATCGTCCATGAGGCGTTGATGATTGAACCAACCGAAACTGAAAGCCTCGAAACGCTTGATGATTTCGTGGATGCCATGCTGGATATCGACAAAACCGCGCATGAAAATCCTGACGCTGTCCTTAAAACACCCATGAACACACCGGTTGGACGTCCGGATGAAACAAAAGCCGCGCGAAATCCGATTCTAAAATTCCAGTTTGAATAAAACAGGCAATGGTCATTAATAGCATTAAAGCATATATCCAAACTGGTAAATGTTGTGGTGCGGGCTTCCAGCCTGCGCATTTTCCAGCCCATTCATTTGAGATAGAGATAGGATAAGTACAAAGATGCAGGCTGGAAGGGGCTGTTGAAAAAGGGCTGAATGTAGGGGGTAGGTCTCTGTGCCTACCCTAAATATTGGCATAAATACAGGGCAACCACGGAGAGTTGCCCCTACGGTCTGGGATATAATAGGCTTTTTCAACA
>JAGGVT010000175.1 GCA_021157815.1 bacterium
GGTGATCTGGCAATCGTAAAGCAGATTGCGGATGCAGGGGGAAAACAGAAAAAACGTAAGAAACAGATGTAGGGGCAGGTCTCTGTGCCTGCCCTGGTGTGGATATGAACGCGATTTGTGAAAGGAAGAAAGGCACCCACAGAGAGGTGCCCCTACGGATAGTGTAGAATTTGGAACAATGATATAAAGAAGGACAGGCACGGAGACCTGTCCCTACGTTGGGGGATTATATTGGGAAAGGGCAGGTACGGATTCATGAAACGGATTCATGAAGGAAAAGAAGGACAGGCACGGAGACCTGTCCCTACGTTAGATTATGGATTTTGGGAAGGTGGAAGGGAATGAAATACAATCCTAATATACATCACAGGCGATCTATTCGTTTGAAGGGATATGATTATTCCCAGGCGGGTGCGTATTATGTTACGATTTGCATTCAGAATCGGGAATGCAGGCTTGGTCAAATCAGGAACGGGATTGTGGGATTAAGCAAAGCGGGAATAATGGTATATCAAATATGGTTTAATTTGGAAAACATATTTGATTTTATTAATGTTGATGAATTTATCGTAATGCCGAATCATGTTCATGGTGTAATAGTGTTAAGCAATCCAAAATCCGAGACCACCGAAATAAAAAGCGATTTGAAAGTAGGGACAGGTCTCCGTGCCTGTCCTGATGACAAGATTGAACAAATCGGAAAAGGATCGTTGCAGATAAAAGAAGGAGAGCAGATAGAAGAAGGACAGGGTCAAATAGAAGAAGGACAGGCACGGATTCGTAAAATAGAAGAAGGACAGGCACGGATTCGTAAAATAGAAGAAGGACAGGCACGGATTCGTAAAATAAAAGAAGGACAGGCACGGATTCGTCAAATAGAAGAAGGACAGGCACGGATTCGTAAAATAGAAGAAGGACAGGCACGGATTCGTAAAATAGAAGAAGGACAGGCACGGAGACCTGTCCCTACGTTGGGGAGTGTAGTTGGGCAGTTCAAATCGTTTACGACTAAATTGTATGGTGAAGGTGTGAGAAGCGCAGGATGGCCACCTTATGAAAAAAGATTGTGGCAACAGAATTACTATGAACATATAATTCGAAATGAGGATGAATTACATCGGATTCGGGAATATATTTACTATAATCCATTAAAATGGATGAATGATCCTGAGAATCCCGATGTAATCAAAAAAGAGCTGGAGGCGCCATGGCAGAAATAACGGACTGTTTGACGTGGAAGTTCTCGTCATTAGTAAACACTTGGGAAATATTTACGAATCAGGGGGAAAAGAGGGACTGTTGAAAAACCTAATTATGTAGGGGCAGGTCTCTGTGCCTGCCTTTAGGTTTGCTGTAAATACAGGACAGCCACAGAGGGCTGCCCCTACGATTCGGGATAAAACAAGCTTTTTTAACAAGCCCTAATGTAAGAGGCAACTATTTCCATTTTGGAAACAGCTCGCAAGGAGGGTGACCGCAGCGTCACGCGAAAGATTGAATACTACAACCTCGATGCCATAATCGCCGTGGGCTACCGAGGCGAGTCAGACGATGATGATGAATACTGGAGGTGTAAACCATGAAATTTGACGTATATTGCGATGAAAGCCATCCTGACATGCTCTCGACAAAGAATCCTGAAGTAAACTTTATGGTTATCGGAAGTGTTTGGTTGAATTCAGATAACCGCGAGGAATTCAAAAAAGAGATACATGCACTGCGAGATAAGCATAAAGTCGGACCGGAGTTCAAATGGCTGAAGGTGTCAAAATCCAGAATTGATTTTTATAAGGATTTGGTGAAATGGTTCTTTGATAAGGGTGATGATTTGTGCTTTCGATGTATCGCGGTTGATAGTGACAAGGTTAATCTGAAATACCATGAGCAGGATCAGGAACTTGGATTCTATAAATTCTATTATCAGCTCCTGAATCCATGGATTCTGGAATCTAACAAATACAGCATTTTCTGTGATTATAAAAGCAATCGTCGCAATGATCGTCTGAAAGTGTTACAGAATTGTTTAAGTAATTCTAATCCGACCGCTAATATTCTTTCAGTTCAGGCGACAAGATCGCGCGAGTCTGTTTTAATTCAATTGGCTGATGTATTTACCGGAATTGTGTCTTCGGAGTTGAATCAAACATCTATCGCCATGAGCGCAAGAGATGAATTGATACGTCATACCCAAAAATTGTTACGGGGAAAATTCAAACCTACCCCTAAATCTGAGAAAAAATTCAACATATTCAAGATTAAACTGCAGGGAGGAAACTGATGCAGGTTCCTCCTCTTGTTAATTATAAAACTGTTGATGAGTATCGACAGCACTTTGAGAAAATGTACTGCTTGAAGCCGATCATGACTTTTGATGGTATTCCTGTTTATTTCAACAAAGATCGATTTGATGACTGCATGTTCGAAAGTTCTGACTGGAAACTTAAAAACAAAGACATATTTTCAATGGCGCGTGCTGAAAGGATTGATTGGATTGCTGAAACATTAAAAAATCCAGCATGCGATTTATATTTCGGATGGGATAGAGGCAACAGGAAAATTGACTACAGTTCACGCATCGCAGTAGTGTATGATGAATATGTCGTTGTGATTAGAATTAAAAGAAAGAAAACCAAGATACACAAGGGAGAATTCAGCACAGCATATATTGCAGATAATAGTATTGGAAAGATCAGGGGTATGCCAAGATGGAAAAATTAAAACTATCGCTGATTTGCTACGCGGGCTCAGCGATAGAAGCCTCGATAGGTTCCACTACCACTGGTAGAGAACTCACTAATATTATCTTATAAAATATAACATTTGTCAACTTTGTGAAACTCTCAACTTATGAATCCTAAAATAATAGAATCAACTGTAGAAAACGTAACGCTGGAGTATCTGGCGGAGATGGGTTATGCGACCGCGTTTGCGCCGGAACACGCTCCCGATACAAGCAGTCCTGAAAGGTCATCATACGGCGACGTAATCCTTACTTACAGGCTGAGAACCGCGCTGTATCGGTTGAATCCCGATATCCCGTCTGATTCGCTGGATGAGGTTCTGCGTAAACTGTCCCGCGCGGACAGTCCTAACCTGTATCTGAACAATCACCAGTTCCACAAATATTTGATTGAGGGAGTCCCGGTCGAGTATCAGGGCGATGAGGGTCGGGTAATTCACGATAACGCGCGTCTAGTCGATTTCGACAAGCCATCCAATAATGACCTTCTGGCGGTTAACCAGTTCACGGTGATTGAGGATAATCATAACAGGCGACCGGATGTCGTTGTGTTTATCAACGGATTGCCTGTCGTGGTAATCGAGTTGAAGAATCCCGGCGATGAGAACGCAACGCTTAAGGGCGCGTTAAACCAGTTGCAAACATACAAGCATGATATTCCGTCGCTTTTTCAGTTCAACGAACTTCTAATAATCTCTGACGGCGTTCAGGCACGCGCTGGATCGCTAACATCGAACTGGGAATGGTTCATGCCGTGGCGCACGGTGGATGGAAAAGAAATCGCGCCAAAGGGCAAACTCGAACTTGAGGTTTTGCTGAAAGGCATGCTTGAGCCATCGCGACTTCTCGATCTGATTCGATATTTCACGGTCTATGAAATTAATAAATCGGATGTGATAAAGAAAATCGCGGGATATCATCAGTATCATGCGGTAAACAAAGCGGTTAAGAGAACTATAAAAGCGACATCCGCAAAAGGCGATGGTCGGGTTGGTGTTGTCTGGCATACACAGGGAAGCGGTAAGAGCCTGTCGATGGTGTTCTACGCGGGAAAGGTTATCCAGCAACCCGCGATGGAGAATCCGACTTTGATTCTGCTGACAGACCGTAACGATCTGGATGATCAGTTATTCGGGACGTTCGCGGCATCGCATGAGTTACTACGGCAGAAACCGACTCAGGCGGAAAATCGGTCTGACCTAAAAAAGCAACTCAAACGCGCAAGCGGTGGCGTGATTTTCACAACGATTCAGAAATTCATGCCAAAGAAAAAAGGTGGGAAATATCCGCTTTTATCGGATAGAAAGAACATTATTTTCATTGCGGATGAAGCGCATCGGAGCCAGTATCAATTCATCGATGGTTTCGCTCGTCACATGAGGGATGCTCTTCCGAACGCATCGTTTATCGGATTCACCGGAACTCCGGTCGAACTCAGCGACAGAAGCACTCCCGCTGTGTTCGGTGATTATATCGACATTTATGATATCCAAAGAGCGGTCGATGATGGCGCAACGGTCAGGATTTATTATGAAGCTCGTCTCGCAAAACTCGAATTTGAGGAATCAGAGAAAATTAAAATTGATGCCGAATTTGAGGAGATTACAGAGGATGTGGAGGAATCAGTCCGTAAGAAACTGAAAAGCAAGTGGACTCGAATGGAAGCGATTGTCGGGTCTGACAAGCGGATTGATATGGTCGCGAAAGACCTCGTGGATCACTTCGAGGCGCGCCTTGATGCTATGGACGGCAAAGCGCTGATTGTCGGCATGAGCCGTCGAATCTGCGTAAAGATGTATGAGGCAATAACGAAACTTCGTCCAAACTGGCATGAAAAGAGCGATAAGAAAGGCTTTATAAAAGTTGTCATGACCGGATCGGCATCCGATCCCGCAAGTTTCCAACCTCACCTGAGGAATAAACCTGGTCGGGATGCGATCGCAACAAGATTCAAGAACGAAAAAGACCCATTGAAGATTGTAATTGTCCGCGATATGTGGCTTACAGGATTTGATGTTCCGTGCCTTCACACAATGTATGTAGATAAACCGATGCGCGGACATGGATTGATGCAGGCAATCGCAA
>JAGGVT010000088.1 GCA_021157815.1 bacterium
ATGACATTGAATACAATTACGGATTTTTTATTATTACTTCCTTGCTTATTAAACCTTTTCCGACAGGCTCGTTAGTGAGAGGTAATCTCGGCTATAATCACAATAGAGGTGTTATTGCCATCCTGCCAGGATGGGTGCGAAGTCAGGAAAATATTCAACAAATCGCAGAGAAAAGCATATCTTGCCACCCAAAACAAAAAAGCCCGATCAATTGATCGGGCTTGGTAATTCCTAATATAAGTTCCTAAAACTTGTCAGATTATGAATCTGAAAGAGTTCCGGCGAATGTTCCAGAGACGATGATGTTATCGATGAGCACACCAGCCTGGCCGCAGCTGCCGCCTGAAAAGTAGTTACCACTGTCCTGATGTCGGAATCTGAACATGATATTGCTGCCGGAGTAGCTTGAGAGATCAATAGAAGTATCATTCGTGCATCCGTCGCCGCCGACCTGATCATATAACTGAACCCATGGACCTGCACAACCTGCTTCAGAAATATAGAGGTACAGATGTGAGCCACCATTATTTGCTCGGCAGTGATCCCACTCAATCGCGCTGTCTGTTGCAGCCGGCAAGTTAGTCGTGGGACCTGTAATGTTCCAGTCATGGCTGAGGTAATCAGTGATAAAAGAAGTACAACTGGAGCCGTCTCCACCGGTTGCTACATAGTAGCCCACCATGTCGGTGCATCTTGTTCCGTAGTTGTTACAGAACTTCATGCGTCCCCAGGCATCTCCGTTTGGAAGGCCACAGCCACCTGCTGACCAACCCTGGCATGCGTATGTGGTGCATCCACTTGCGAAATCATAAACAAGCTCCTGATAAGAAGCACATTCACCAATTTCAACGTCGCATACATCCGTGAGCAATATGTTTGCAGGATCGCAACTGTCTGTGATCTGGAATGCGATGAAGTGATGAGTTCCGACAACACAGGGGTCATCAAGAATTTCCACATCGAAGATTCCGGTGCTGTTCTGCGGATAGAGCGGGTCGGCAATAAAGCCATCGTTAACGTCATAGCTCGTATCGACATCGTAAAACACCGGGTCGCCGCCGTTATCACTGTGCGCGGCAACCACGAAGTTAATAACCGTACCATTCGAGATGGTCGCAGTTGGGCAGCCAGTGAGACTGTCAAGAGTGATTGGACCGCATCCAACAACTACAGTTGCCGGGAATGTCTGATAGGTCGCGTATTCAGGCATCGAATAATTATCAAGTACGATTCCATCATCTGTATCGATGAGGAAATCTCGACCATCAGCGGGAGCGAGAACCGCTCGTTCGTCCGTTACCTTGACAAGGCCAAGATACTCACCAGGAACGAGTAAATTCTCATTAGCTACCCCAATAGTGTAAACCCAGGGATCGTCAGGCATTCCGGTAGCCGCGGGATCATCTGCCGCTGTAGCAGATGGAAGAGTCGCGTTCATGCCGGGAACCTCAACAGAAACAAGTGAAGGTTCACTTGCGGCAAAGACTTCTGACGAAGCAGCATCGCCGAATTCTGTCGCGGTTGCCACTGTCGCGCCAATCTGCCAGTCATAAACATCAACTGTCACATTGAACGGAGTTGTGGAATCATTGTCCTGCCAGGTGTTGCCCATTGCAGGAGGATCCACACCACATGGCGGTGTAACTACAACTTTCCACGCAGCATTGCGGTTGAACTCGGGGTTGTAGTATTTGGGTGTCAGTCTGTCGGGTCTTCTAGCGCTGAAGCCATAACCCATTGTCAGATACATGTCAAATCTGAGAGAACCAGCTGACATGTCGAATACGACATCAAAGGATGAGTCCACGGTACCCATGGCAAATTTGTTCCATGTTGAGACTGGCGGGTCCTCATCCGTGCTGTCATCAATGACGAGGAAATACGGAAGTGCCGCATCGTCGCCAACGACATCAGCAAGTTCACATGTGAAGCCATCCGCACCAACGCAGAATCCGTCATAAACATCCGCACCTGTGAGAGCGTAGGCTGTTGGAGTTGGTGCAGGATCTCCGCCTGGGAAAATGACCATAGCGACATCAAAAACATCGAGGTCGTTACGGTTTGACGCAGTCGGCGGATCACTGGTGATACCTGGTTTGAACGGATGGGAAATTGAGAAAGTAAGCTGCAAATTCCCTCCGACCAAGCCGATACCGGCAATTTTCAAGCAGTCCGCACATGGCGCGACTGTGAAAAATGCAATACCACTAACAATATAATCCTCCCCAATGCTGCTGACTCGTTTGTTCACCAATTCAGCGGATAAATCATCAGGATTAATGTACAATTCGTATGCTCCCATCAATCCAATCGCATTAAAGGTGTCATTCGTGTCAGTTAATCCAATAATCGGTACACTGTCCAGCGACTCCGGTGATTTGTCCGGAGCGATAGGGTTGCCACCACCTGAACAGCCAAGAATCAATGCTATCATCGCGACAAAAGCAATGATAACCAAAGACCTGGTATAAGACATGGCATACCTCCAAAAATGGAATGTGAATAGTATTTGCTCTACCGGTTGCCCGATATATGCTGTGTTGCTGGTAAAACCAAAAAAGAAAAACTTTCTGAGAGTAGGACTATACTGCCCCCATCTTTAAATACCTTAGAGAATAATATACAAAATTGATTTATTTGTCAAGGTGATTTACATTATGTTTAATGATATTAATCAGCTAACCCGGAAAGTTAGTTCTAATGCCTGTAACGCATAATTTCAAACTATTTTTCTGACGCCTTGTACCTTGGGAAGATAATCAGGATGATGCTGAATATACAGATAACCGCGCCTCCTGACAACCACACCCAGTCGAATTCCCTGATTGTGACAAATCCCTGAATTGTTACCCAGGCAACCAGAATGATTGCGATTAACGCATACCATATCTTCAACCTGTTTCTGTACTTCCAGCCAACCTCAGCCTCCTTTTTTATGCCAATCAATCTAATGCGTTCCAGTATCAACCCGGCGATTGTAAATATCGCAAATCCGCCCAGAAGAATCATCTCAATCATACTCACCTTTATCGTAAGTGATTCCACACCGAACGGAACTATCGAATAATTCATGATTGGTGAATTGAAAAATGATTTCTCCGATATCAGATAGACGATATTCATGAGCAGATGGATATACAGCAGAAGGAATCCGAAAGTGTAAAAAACATTTGATGTCTGTCCGCTTTTCATATTAACCTCTTACGATAAGTCTTTAACTGATTCTGCATTCTGTCTGGATATGAAATGACAGCCTCCTATGCCGCCAATGTTTTTTCAAGGGGATATGATAGAGAGCATTGGGAAGAATTTCAAGCTGTTCCCTGCCATTCTATCTATTAATAGTAACATTTTACCGGAATAATATTTTTTCCCATGGAAATACCGTCTAATTTCATGGTGTGGCTTGAATGGTTGATACTTTAAAATCACTTGATTGTTCTGGTATAATATTAAAACCGTTACTGAATGGATCGGGATTATTCAGTGATATTCATTCTTTATAGATTACACGTTTGAAAATCAGCACAAAAACGATAAGGGGTTTTCCATTTAAGACATTTGTGAAATTGCATAATTGATATGGAGACGTAACATGATTATCAACAAGTGGAAATTAACAGGATTATTTACATTCTATTTCATTATTACAGGGCTTATTGGAAACGGCTGCTCGAAGGGTATCGATTCTCCGTTAACGCCGGATAATATCACCCAGGGCATTAAATCTCCCTCAACAGCTTTGGATAACCTGCCGATCGCGTTTTCCGATTCCCTTCCCGATGGCGGAAGCACGGGAATAGGCGCGCTTGGAGTTTTCGATGTTAATCTTGACCCGGTTGAACTTACCGCGGATATATCATCACTCCGGACAGGTTCAGCGATTGGCGATAGTTACATTGTGGATATTTCAAATTTCCTTTCCATAACTCCGTGCGCTGACTGTGTGAAGATTGACTCAATTTCAATCAACACTGATGAAAACATCGTTGTCAGGTTCGCGATTCGACATCCTTTCAAAGCTGGAAACCTTGGTGAACCCCCATCAGCCATCAACCGGCTTGATCTTCATGTGTTTGATGTTTTCGGTATTTTGCATTTTCCCGGTGAATCAGTAACATTCCCATTGTCAGGCAAAGTGCTTTCTCCTGTCAGGCTTGTCAACGCAGATGGATATACGGACAGATTCGATGAGCGCATTGATTTATTTTTTCCGACAGAGGGAGATCTTCATCCGTACAAGGTCATGGCACTCGACCCGTGTAATGGTAATTACGACCCGTCAAGTGAACTTGGATTCACAAATATTCTCGCACCGACAGGACACAACGTTCTGCCAATGGGCGGAGATTTTCAATATTCGGATTTTGAAATCCAATTTCAAAATTCTGATGCGTTGTCTTTTACACTTGTCGTTACAGCAGCATACGGACATTCAGCGAAAAAAAATGACAGGCTTTATCCGGTTTACTGCCTGCCTGAATTTCATCGCAAGGAAGCATGGAAAGTCGATGTTGAAGTAACTGAAAACACGCTCTTCCACGGAATGGCAGACACATACTGCAACCTTGCAATTGAAGTTTGGGACTGGAATCATGGCGCGAATGTGGATCCGGAACTCACACAGAAGGATTCAATCAAAGCTGAGAGCGATGTGGTATCAGTGGCAATTGAAATCCCCGGTGTTGCTCTGAATCCTGTAATCGCATCCGGCCCAGTCGGAGGCGACGGCCAAACCGCTCCGCTTGAATTTTCCGCGCAGGTTTTCAATACAGCTGCCGGGGAATACGGCATGAAGCAGGGACTTGTCAAGGTGATTGATTCGCGAATTCCAGGTTTGAATGCCGGTGGCGTTGGCGAATGTGTTGACCGCGACGGCGTAACGATTTTCCCGCTGAACGAATTCGCGACATATCAAACGTTCGAGGTAGAGGTTTCCACACCGGCGCCGATTCCTGTTATCGATACTATGCCTGATCCTCCTGAGGTTTATCCAAATGAATCTATAACTTATGATGGCTCCAACTCCTATGATAACGAAACCACCATTGTCAGTTATGAATGGGATTTTGACTATGATGGTGAAACCTTTGATGTGAATTACACAGGACCCACACCGCCGTCACAGCAATCCGAAAATAACCATAATACAGACAATTATGAAGTTACGATTGCTTTAAGAGTTACTGACAACGATTCACCCATACAGTACAGCGCAATTGGAACACGAATTATCACCGTTCTGCCTAACCGAACACCTGTCGCTAATTTCAGCATATCGCCACCGGGACCATATCGCCGGGGAGACACTATCGATTTCGACGCCACGACATCGTTTGATCCTGACGGCGATTTAATTACTTACGAATGGGATTTTGATTATCAGTCGGGACAGTTTACAACTTCGCCGGATTTAAGCTCGACAGTATCACATGAATTCAACCAGATGGGAGCTTATCGAGTCGCGTTGAGAGTCGCGGACGAGGGCCAGCCTGAACCGCGCCACGCACTGTATGAAGAAACGGTGTATATTATTCCAAGGTTTGATCCGTCACAGGAAATTGACGCTAGTATGCTGACACGCCAGACGAACCACAGTATGTACTCATCAGTTATATGCTCCGATCCAAATACGGATGATGTCTATGTGGCATACTCAGGCAGGTATGGCAGCCACTGGAGAATCAGGGCACACAGAAGTTCGGATGGCGGTGTAACCTGGAGTGGGCCGATGGTCGTCAACAACTCGCAGTATGACACCGGTCAACGCGGACTCGCAATGTGTGTTGTCCCTAATTCCGTTCCGGGAACTGTTTTTGTCTTCTGGATTTCTCAAAGATATAACTCAGGCAGTGTGACATATGATGGCTGGAACATCAGGATGAATAATGGTGTACCAAAGGCTGGAAATGATGTTAAATGGGATGACTCATGGAACCAGGACATAACCATGTGGTGCCTGAGTGGTCCATCCTCTAATCCTTACAGATACAGCAGCAATTACTATCGTTACTCCGAACCGACAGATCTTTGCGTTGTCGCTGACCAGGTTTCAATCGGACATGTTTATCTTGCATATGTTGAGGGAAATTCAACGGTTGGCCGTTCTGTAAGGCTTATTAAAACCACCAACATTGATGCTTACCCCAATACGGCATGGCAGCCAATGACCATAACTGAACATGTTGACAACACATCATCCACTTACAATTTCGACCAGGTTGACCTCGCGATAGACAACTCTCATAACATATATGTTTCGTGGGATGACAACGCGAACGGCCAAATTGAAATCCGGAAATACCCGTATGGCGCGGCGCCGGGAAATGCGGCGCAGGTTGTGGCATCAGATTCCGACCGCACTCACCTGCATAGCCCAAGAATCGCTCTGGACGGAAACGGCTATCCGGTTGTCGTTTACTGTGATACACATTTTTCAGGCGGAACAGCGGGTATTTCAGATGTTGCCATGTGTGTTGGAACAGGTTCAACACCGACAATGAGCACTCCAATACTTATCAACACTGCGGCAAGCCAGTCGGTAAACCAGTATTCACCTGAAGTGGCAACTCACGAAGACAGCGGAATGATTTTCGTTTTGTATGAGGATCGCCGCGACAATGTCTCCTATGGTGAAATCTACTGGACTATTCTTTCTCCATCTTTCAATACGATTCTGGCGGATGAACTGGTTAATACATCCGATCCGGGACACACACTCACTGATTTTGATGTGCACGCGGTAATGAACGAGGGTGGATCAAATGTAAATCTGGTTGCCACGTGGGAAGAGTATAATGAGGATACCTGGGTGGGGAGAGCGTATTGATGATTTTTGGCTTTATGTAATGACTAGCAATAACTATGAACTATCCAAACCTCGAATTACTATCCGAGCCTCGAACGTGAGTGAGAGGTAGTAACAATGGCCACATACCCCTCACTAATGAGCCTGTCGGGAAAGGCGTCGCAAACAAGAAGCCCCCACCCCAGCCCTCCCCGCGAGCGGGGAGGGAGAGTGTTGTTTCTCCTCTTCGATAGTATAAAATCAGATATATTGTTTATAATGTAAAAAAAAATCTCCCCCCGCTCGCGGGGGGATTAAGGGGGGGGATGAGATATAAAAATGACTTTTCCCGACAGGCTCTAACATTCGAGGCTCGGTTTTCAAGATTTGGCTTTATAGAAATTATACACCGAACGTCGGGATGAGTTTTAACCCTACCCCTGCAGCTTTTTCAGAAACGACCAGCAATACCCAAACAGCCGGGGAAAAACAGCCTGCAATAAAAAAAAGCAGAGGATAAAACACTCTGCTTGATAATCATCGTTTTAATTTGTCAGATATTTCTAATGCTACTCCGACCCAATATGCTGAGTGCCAAGGTAGAAGACTCTGAACTTTTTGTTCTGGAAAACAAATTCATTTTCCTGGCTGTCCTCACCCTCGAAGAAATCAATCCAGATCTGAACAAGGTCACCGGGCGCGGCAATTTGAACAGGTTGGCCATCAATAATGCAATAGGACATCGGATGATCCATCACAAAACGAGCAACACCCTGAACGTAATCAACCACGTAGATGGAACCATTTTCAAGCATGGTGTCCATACCCATAGAATATGATTTTTGGGAGTACTGGTTGTTGATAACAAATCTGAAATCAATCAGGTCAGCGAATTTGTAGGGGTTAAGCTGGCAGTTGAAATCGATTGTTATATCAAATACATCCCCCAGCGGGATCATGTTGATTTCCTCATCAGAGATTTCATAGGAGCCGATTCTGAAACCTTCAATGAACCCTTCAGAGTCGATATCATCCAAACCAACCGGGAGAGAGAAGATCTCACTGGCGCAGCAAGTTCTGTAAGTATCGGAAAAAAGCAGGAAAGTTTTCTGGTCCGCATACTTAAATGTGAAGAATTGAACATCCAGGATAACTTCATCACCCGGATATATGTAGTAAGTCGGGTAGAAACCGCCACCACCGCAAGGTTCCATCATCACATCAAGAGCGTGATTGGCATTGTAATAAACCACGCTTCCCAATTCGTTATCGACGATTGAAATCGAACCATTGTTCCAAACATCATATGTGCTGACAATGTTGGACCACCCCTGAGTGTTGTTGTGGACAAGAACACTCATGCTGAATTCGTCGTCCGCATTCTTGGGGCTGATGTTTTTCAGGAATTGGAAAGAAATCCTATTCTCTTTACCGTACGCAATAAGATTGGTCGTTTCGGGATCGAATACGGCGCTTCCAAAACGGACCTCGTGCAGGGATTCATCACCTACAGGATCTGGTGGCGCTTTTGAACGACCGCATCCTGAAAGGATGAAAATTAAAATCGTTATCCCGAGGATGATTCTGGCAAATGTCATGTCATCTCCTCCGATGGGATGAATATTCAGTACTTAACCTAATGATTATAAAGCAACCACTGGCTTCATGCAACCAGTTTCATTTAATCGTTTCTAAATGCAATTAAACAGCTGCCAGGGATATAATCGAATCGTGCGTGAAAAACTTTAAACCATGCCTGAATGAAAACCTGTCAATTGTGCGCGATTCGAGAATTAACTCCCTAATTATTTCAAATCAATACTTCAGGACAGTATGTAAGGGTCGAAAACCTAAGTAGGCAATCTTGCCTGTCGCAATTTCAAGCAGGCGGGTTTCCTTTGAAAGCAACTATTTTTAACAGCTGAACGCTATTAGTATCTAAAAGGAAATTTGTTGAAATTTGGCAAAAATTATATGCCTGAAAGGGAAACTATAAGCGTAAAGCGAATTTAATCAACCTGGGAGGTTATATCGCAATGGTCAATAAAAAACCTCTTATCATAGCTGCAATTATGGGAATCATAGCGGTAGCTTTGGTTTTCAGCTATCTGAAGAAAGTGGAGCAGTCAAACCTGGCAACCGAGATTGAATACGGCAAGGTTGTTGTGGCGAAAACCCAGATTCCTGTTCGAACGAAAATTAAGGAACCGATGCTGGATGAAATCATCGTTCCTCTGGATGCAATCCACAAGGATGCTGTCCTGGAAGTGGATGAAATTCTCGGGAAAGTTACCAACCAGGTAATTTTCGAGGGTGAGCAGATCCTCAGCGCAAAATTTGAGGATGCGTTAAACCTTCGTGATCTCGCGTTTATCATCGATGAGGGAAAGCGTGGAGTTGCGATTGGTGTCAGCGACATAAAGGGGCTTGGTGGAAATGTGAAACCCGGCGACCACGTTGACGTTGTCGGAGTGTTTCAATCAAGCATAACCGGGGTTGATTCCTCATTCACGATTCTCACGGATGTCATGGTTAAAGCGGTTGGCAAATCGCTTGGTCCTGAGGATGAGGATGAAAGCGGCAAAAGCAACGCTCGAACGGTAACTCTTGAGGTTACACCGCAGCAGGCAGAAAAACTGATCCTTTCGGATGAGAAGGGCAGCCTCAGGCTGACACTGCGACATCCGGATGAAATCTACACACCGCTAAGCAACGGCACCAATATTTTCGATGTTGTCAAGTATTTTGAGCCACCCAACAGAGATAAGGAAACAGTCACAAAGGAACCGCTTCCTGAATATCCGGATTATTTCAACGGCACACCGGAACCTGATGGTGAAGTTGAATTCGATTTCGATTCATTCACTCCAGTGGAGAAAATCAGGATCGAATTGATAATGGGCGGCAAGCTTGAGGAAATTTTCATCGAGAAGCCGATAGCATGGTAACCAAATGTGGAAAGCAAATGGTTAAAAGGCTAAAGAAGAGCAGTGATTAAGGCGAAAACAATATTGGATATATGAAAAATCCTTCGGGATTTTTTTTTACCAGCACCTTAAATATTTTTTAATTAGATTACAGGTGACCATCATCATCTTAACAAGGATGGGAACAAATATGAGACATCATATTAACTTTAAAACCACACTGGGAACAATCATCGTACTTATGATGATGCTTTTCCCAACGGCTCAGAATGCATACTCTGCGGGTCAGAATGCCAGCCTGAGCAGTCTTGATGTCAGTTCAGAAGGGACACTAGTTAGAATCAGCCTGGATGGCGCAATCAAGACACGAACTTTCCATCTGGATGGGCCTCCCCGATGGGTAATGGATATTTCTCCGGCGACCTGGTCGAAGGATATTGAGAGAATTATCTTTCCGGAAAACGACAAATATTTCGGGCAGGTAAGAACCGGACAATGGAAGGCAAACACCGCAAGGCTCGTTATTCATACGCGGGGTATGTATCCGGAGGTTGATGTCAACGATGATGAAATTCTGATTCTATTTGAGAATCAGAGTGGATCTGTAGTTGCCAATGAAGCACTGCCAAAATTGAGCCCTCCTGAAAAGGTGGAGAACAAACCGGCGAGCTCTCTATCAATTGAACCTCTTGGCAAACCCAAATCCACAAGCTCAACAAAGAAGGATTCCGGGCATAAAGTAGTTCAAATTCCAAAGGTTGAATCAGAAAAGACTGCGGCGTCATCAATAATGCAGGTTAAATCCGCGAGTATTCAGAATACTCAGAATGAGAATCGGAAAATCAGCTCCGGCGATACGATTGAAAAATCGCCTGAGTTCCAGATACTCAGCGATGGCGCAATGACAATAATTCACATCCCGCTTACCGGTGACATGTCTTTTGACATTCGCCGGGACAGGTATCCTGACAGGCTTACGATTGAATATCCTTCCCGCAAGAATATTTCAGGCACGATGAAAGTGAAATACACATCGCTTGGCAAGGAGAATATGCCGGTTGGAATAGTTGAATACTGCCAAAGGTTTGTTAGCAGGACCGTTCCGGATTATTACAAACTGGTTTTTTATACAGGTTCCAAATATCAGTATAAGAGCATGATTCAAAAGGGAATCCTGACAATTGAGGTACGCTCAAAAGATTTCTCATCCCGTAATCTCGGGCTGGAAACAGCAAAGGCGTCAGCAGTGGAAGTTGAAAAAACCGAACTGCAATTATCCGAACAGGTCAACCTGCTGGAAAATGATAATCCAGAGGTAACAACAAATCCTGAGGCAACAACGGTTTCGGTTGATCAAACAAAGGAATCTCTGGAAACCACAAAGTCAGCATTTGAAGGCGATACACAGACCTTCACACCTCCTGAGCAAAAATACTCATTTATTATTGATAAGCCTCAGCAGGTTGATGGAACTGAGCATACAGTCCCCGAAGCGTCGCTGAAAACACGAATAAACAAGGTTGAGGCCATCGGCGATGTTCGTCAGGCATCTGTCCGCGAAATGACAAAGTTCCTTCCTGAATTCGCGGATTCGAGTTTGATTAAAGGTTCCGAATCTCTTAAGACAAATAAGACAAACAAAGAGACAGATGAAAATCTTGTTTCCGGCGGACCTATGATGTTTGAGCCATCGATGGAATCAAAACCACTTCCAAAAGGCACCAGGCCGGCGGCTGATTTATTCCTTTCAAAAGGCGAATCGGTTATTCTCCCGACAACCACGTTAATCAGAGCATCCGTGGGTGACCCGGAAGTGCTGGTGGTCAATGTGCTTTCGCAGAATGAACTGCTTATAACAGCAAAAGCGAAGGGCAGAACCTCCCTGATTCTGTGGGAGGACGGAATTGGCAGAAGCGTTCGCTGGGTCAATGTTGGCAAGAGCTCTTTGCTTGAGACAATTGATGTCGAACGTGTAATCAACAATCCGAAAATCAAGGTTAATTTTGTAGGCGAAAAAACCATCGTTCTCGAAGGCAAGGTTCAAACGGAAGAGGAGATGAACCGCGCGGTGAAAATCGCGGCAGGCGCTGTTGAATCCGTGGATAATGTTGTCAACCTTATAGAGATGACAGACCCGAAGCAGGTTCTTGTCAAGGTGCGTTTTGTCGAGATTCAAACCAAGAACAAGGATGAATTCTTCAAGCAGTTTGGCACAGGCACTCGAACAGAAAAAGGCGACTTCCAGTTTAATATCCTTACGGATATAATCGACCCCGAGTTCGGGTCAGGTGGAATTTTCGATACTTCACTGCATCCCAGTATTCTCAAAGGCGATGGCAGCGGTGACATGAGATTTGACGCCATAGATTTGGTTCTGTCATACCTTGAACAGTCCAGATGCGGACGAATTCTGTCGCAGCCTAACCTGGTTACACTTTCCGGACATCCTGCCGAGTTCAGGGTCGGTGGAGAAATACCATACACATACCAGAATGAAAATGGTTTCAATGTGGTGGACTTCAGGGAGTTCGGTGTTGAGTTAAAGATGGTTCCTAATGTTGACAGCGATAATAACATCAACATTTTCCTCGAGCCATCTGTCCGCGTACCTGATTTCACACTTGCGATTGCCGGAATCCCCGGATTTAAAACGCGTCTTGTGAGTACCACTATTCAGGTTGGAGATTCGCAGACAATTGTAATCGGTGGTTTGTTGCAGAACGAGCATACAACGATTAAGTCGAAAGTTCCGCTACTTGGAGATGTTCCTCTTCTGGGTGAACTCTTCCGTTCGAAGAAAACCACAAACGAAGAGACCGAGCTGTTGATATTCCTCACGCCGGTCGTAGTCAAGAATGTATCCGCGGTTGAGCAAGCGATTACATCCGATGATGATGTTTCGTTAAGCCCGTACTATCAGAAAGAGGCTGTGGAAGGATTCAAGGAAGATTAATCGAATCGGCTTGGCTATCCACATGGATGAAAATATCAAAACCGACCTTTTTACAGGTCGGTTTTTTTCTTGAATAATATTTGTGGTGCGGGCTTCCATGGGCTTTTGAAAAAGGGATAGATTTTAACGTAACCCGGAATGCCTTTATAAAAAAGCATAAATCAATTCTACAACGTTCGCAGGCATTCCGGGATTGCGCATATCTACCCACTTCCCCGGCATGCCTGATTCACCTTATAGATAATTGTTGATTTTGTTCGGGACGGCATGACCGGGTTACGGTGGATATAACCTTTTTCAACAGCCGCTTCCAGCCTGCATCCGGTTTGATGTATTTTGAATGCAACATGGTATCAATCGCCAGACTGCTCTTCAGCACGAGTTTCGCCGGAGGCAATTCGACGCGCTTCATCAAGAGAATCGACAAACAGAATATGAAGGTCAAGAGATGTAATCTTGAAAACCCTTTTAACCGTCTTCTGCGGAGTCAATATCATCAACTGCCCTCCCCGGTCTTTGGTATGCTTATGAATCCCGACAAACACGCCAAGCCCCGCCGAGTTGATATATGACACATCGCTCATGTCGCAAACAATGAAGTTGTCCTTGTCTTCAATGTTTGCGATAAATACATTCCTGAGTACAGGAGCGCCGTTGACATCAAGATCCCCCTGCATTTTGCAAATAACCAGGCGCTCTTCTCTTTCCACTGTTGCGGAGAATGGTGCTCTTTGTGTACTCTTTTCCGTTTTCATAATATCCATATCGTTAGTTTTGTACGCCAACCTTAATTTACCATGAAATCATGGCCTTTGTCATTATTAGCCGGTAAAATAATCACTCTTCGATTGTTTCCCTCACCACGTGATTCTGATCTGACATCGACAAGGTCCCTGCACAGAATGTGGATTGTTTTTCTATCAGAGGGTGACATCGGGTCGAGTGGCACCTCATCGTTCGTGCTGATCACAGCATCCCTTGCGCTGAACAGAATTTTCGAGAGAACGTTTTTCTTTTTCTCCCTGTATCCCTGAGCATCAAGGACAAGCTGTTTTGAATTGTCATGGCGTTTTCGATGCACAATGTTCAGAATAAACTCAAGGGCCTCCAGAGTCTGTCCATGCCTGCCGATTACCAGGCCAAGATTGTTGCCATGAATTTCCAGAAAGATATTTTCATCCTGCTCATGATAGAAAACCTGCGCATCAATTCCCATACCCTCCAATATCCGGCTAAGTTCATCCATCGCAATCTGAGCTTGATTTATATCAGGTTTATTTTCGTATGCTTCGCTTCCAGGTTCGAAATTATCTTGCACATTATTCCTCCTTACCATTGGATAAATAGTAAAAATCACGAGATTATGACATCGAAGCCATTGCTCCGCTTGCCGTAAAACTCATATTCATAATTCTTAATACTAAAAGCAAGCAAGTGTTTTGGATAGTGAGGAGTGTTTTTCCCCTCATTCCCAAAGTTAACATACAAAATTTCCATGTAAAAATCAAGCAGGTTTTCTGTAAAATCTGCGATTGATAAATATGCAAAAGCATATTTTTGATAGAGTCTCTGTCTTAATGGGATTCCTAAGCAGTGTGGAGGGGAATTAGAATAATCCAAGTGTGCGTAAAGCAGGGGTCGTGGCAATAAAGGTGTCTCAGAATATCATGTTTTCTGTCATTCTGAACGAAGTGAAGAATCTATTCGCGATAACATAAATATTTCTTAATGGATATAATCACCAACACAGTAGCATATAGATTCTTCGCTGCGCTCAGAATGACAATGTATCCTGTTTAAATCAAAGTTCTAAGACATTTACCAGGCAGCGCCCAACGATAACAGCGCTGATTCACGTTCTTTCGCAAACAATTTATTTACGGCGTTTTTTCTTGCGTTTTTTGGGTGGAGGCGGTGGTTTGGCTGCATCCTTTTCAATTTCCACAGAATCGCCTTTGGCTTTGAGAATATCATCCGCTTTTCGAATGGAAGCGTACTGCTGCATCTGGAATAGATTCGACAATGCAAAATAAAGAAGCAGTCCGATAGGGAAAATAAGACCGAACCACAGGAAAAGAGGAAGCATGAAATTCATCTGGCTCGACTGGCCCTGCGTATTCTGCGCCTGCATCTGTTTCGTCTGCAGGATTGTTGTCACGATATAAACCACGAAAAGAGGCAGCGCGGGAAGATAAAGAAACTTGTCCATGAGAAATGGAGTGTTTATCAGGCTTCCCATGTCAATCATTCCGGGGAGTGATTCGATGTTGGGAAAGGGCGCGCTTTCATATGCTCGAACGGTTAGCTTCGCGCCGAACATTGACGCCTGCCCGAATCCCGGCAGAAGATTATAAAATCGGGGGCTTCTTAGAACCCAGAAAAGGCTGATAAGAATCGGCATCTGGATTAGCATTGGGAAACAGCTCATGAATGGATTGACATTGTGCTTCTTGTACAACTCCATCATTTGCTTCTGCTGTTCCTGCGCTTTTCTCTGTTTCTCCTCAGCGTTATCATCCGGATTTGCTTTGAATTCCTCCTGAAGTTCCTTCATCTGGGGCTGGATTTCGTTCATTTTTTTCATCGTCTTTGTCTGCATACGATTGACAGGACTGATGACAAGTCGAACGAGCATCGTGAGAAGGATAATATCAATCCAATATGTATGGGTAACACTGTGGAAAATACTTATCATGGTCACCATTATTGAAGCGAGAAAATCAATTGTTGCGCTCATTAATCGGGTTTCCTCCTGGTGTTTCGCGGGAGGGGGACCGGATCATATCCGCCCGGATTGAATGGATTGCATCTGATTACTCTATATGTTGCCAGAAAAGTTCCCTTGAGAAACCCATGTATCTTTAATGCCTCGCAGGCGTATTCACTGCACGATGGATAAAATCTGCAGGATGGCGGTGTCAGCGGCGAGATGTACCGCTGGTAGATTCTTATGATAAAGATGAATATTTTCGCAACCATGTTACTCGCTATCCAAACCAGTTAATTCTCTTGTTTGATAAAAAATGCAACGAGAAATTATAGCAAATCTGAGCAGAGGGTTTAATAGCATATCGGAAAAGCTTTCGCAAACAAGTCGCCCCCACCTCACCCCTCCCCGCGAGCGGGGAGGAAGAATGTTGCCTCTCCCCTTCGCAAGGATATATACCGGATATATTATTTACAAATAAAAAAAATCTCCCCCCGCTCGCGGGGGGATTAAGGGGGGAAGAGATATCAAAACTAACCTTTCCCGATACCCTCTTAAACCATCTGCTATTCAAAAGCATGTACTAAATGGTTTGTTTTATCAAATTCGATTTCCTCAGCAAATCGACAAGCGTGTCCTGCACATAACGCATACGATTAATATCAGGGGCGCGCCGTACAAATACCACAATGTCAAATCCCGGTTCAATCTCATACGACATCGTTCTGAATGACTCCTTGAGAAACCGTCGGATTCTGTTTCGGTTAACCGCAAGCCGTACCGCTTTTTTCGGAATGACAAAGCCCGTTCGATTGAATCCAAGGTTGTTTTTCAAAACTCGCAGTTGAAGATACCCGCTGCCAAACCGTTTTCCCTTCCGGGATACGCGTTCAAAGAGAATTCTGCCCCTTAGTGAGGCTGGTTTCATTTTTTGTAACGCTCATCCGAAACTGTGAGTTTTTTACGGCCTCTCGCACGCCTTCGGCTAAGAACCCTTCGGCCCGCTTTGGTTGCCATCCTGGATCTGAAGCCATGGCATTTGGCTCTCTTGCGTTTCTTTGGTTGATATGTCCGTTTCATTTAGTCAACAACTCCACAAAAAAATTGCCCGTATCCCGGTACGGCGCAATCGGAAATTATAACATATCCTGTCGAAAATACATCAGGATATTCAATTATTCCATTATTTCAATTATCGCATCTATCTCGACCGGTGAATTCAGCGGAAGTGAATTGACACCCATGACCGCGCGAGTGTGCTTGCCAATGTCGCCAAAGACCTCTACAAACAGGTCGCTTGCGCCGTTAATTACATTTGGCTGCATGGTAAAATCATCGCTGCACTGGACAAATCCATTCAAGCGAACAATCCGTTTGACCTTCGCCAAATCCCCTATCTCGCCCTTGATTGCCGCCATGATATTTATCGCGGCTATTTTCGCTGCTTCATAGCCATCCTCAATGCTTAAATCAACTGGAACTTTACCCTCGAATATGAGTTTGCCGTCGCGGATTGGAAGATTTCCAGAGATGAAAATGTAATTGCCGACTCGAAGCGAGGGGACATAACTCGCGAGCGGTTTGGCGGTTTCGGGCAGTTCAATCCCAAGTTCCCTGAGTTTATCTGATGGGTTCATTTTACTATTCCTTAATTATGTGAATGTCTTTTAAAATTTGATATTAGCATGATGTGTATGATTGATTCAAGGATAAATGAATGGCAGATGGTTTTAGAGGATGTCGGGAAAGCGCAATTATTGGCGACTGATACCATTTAGTTGTTCTTAAATCAGACTAAGTATGATAGTCCGTCATTCCCGCGAAAGCGGAAATCCATTTTTCTTTGCAGAAGAGTTGACGCCTCTCATTTTTAAATGGATCTCTGAGGACAGACTAAAAAAACCGCTTTCGCGGGAATGACGGGTTAATTGCCGAATAAGAATTTCAGTTGCCAATTTTGTTTTTTACCCTCTGCCTTCCTACTACCCTTGCTGAAATATTGTGGAAATCGAAAGATTTAATCAAACTTAATAGATTTAATCCCATTTTATGGTTTATAATCTGACGGAATTTCTTTGCTTTGAACATATCATGTAAAAAAGACGATTCTAATTATATGTAAACGATTATCGTACCTGGAGAATCAGGATGACCAAGAACAGCACCGGCAAATCGAAGAAGAAAATGCCTGAGGGCTTTAATAATGTTGCCTTATTGACCAGCGGCGGGGATGCTCCCGGGATGAATCCATGCATACGAGCTGTTGTTCGAACGGGAATATATCACGGTTTCGCGATGTTTGGCGTGAAAAACGGTTACGAGGGACTTATTAGCGGTGATATTGACCAATTAGGTTCAAGAGATGTGGGCGGTATTCTCCATCGCGGAGGCACGATTCTTGGAACAAGCCGTTGCCCTGAATTTTTGAAGGATAAAACACAAATTCAAGCTATTGCCAGCATGAAAGCTCATCGAATAGATGGGCTGATTGTTATCGGTGGAGAGGGTTCACTTCACGGTGTGGAGGATCTAATTAAAAAGGGATTTCCTGTTATCGGAGTACCGGCAACAATCGACAATGATGTCAACAAAACCGACTATGCAATCGGATTCGATACGGCCGTGAATACTGTTCTTGAAGCGATATACAAACTTAGAGATACTGCCGCGTCTCATCGGAGAATAATTGTGCTGGAAACGATGGGACGTGACGCGGGGCATATCGCGCTTTCCGCCGGATTGGCTGGTGGCGCTGAAATTATCCTGACGCCTGAAAAGAAACTCAGCATGGATGAGATTAATGACATGGTCCAGCAGTGTATCAACCTGCATAAACTGTTTACCATGATTGTTCTTGCTGAGGGCGCAGGTAACGCTTTTGAAATATCTGATGAAATAAAAAAGAAATCCGGGCATGAGGTCTCGACAACCGTTCTGGGTTATATCCAGCGAGGCGGCACTCCGACCGCTTTTGATACGCTTCTTGCAAGCCAAATGGGCGCTCTTGCAATTGATGGTTTTCTGCAGGGGGAAAATGCTATGATGACATCATTCATGGATGGGAAATACCAGCTGGTACCCATAAAGGATGTTCTCCAAAAGCAGAAAGAACTTAACCACGATCTTTACGAGCTGTATAAGATTCTTGCGTTGTAACAAAACGTTTTTCGAATACTCATACCCTTGTGCCTGCCCTTGGAACAGCATAAATACAGGGCAACCATCTCAGAACCTTATTATATGCGTGAAACACTGTCATTCTGAGCACAGCGAAGAATCTATATGCTACTGAGCCGGCGATTATATATGATGATAAACACTTACATTATCGCGAATAGATTCTTCACTACGTTCAGAATGACAGAAAATATGGAGTTCTGAGACAGCTTCCCTACTCGTCACCCGATTTTTTCTCCAGCTCTGTTATTCGGCTCAGAATCTCTTTCAGAGTATTTTCAAGATACCCCGCCTGTTGCTTGAGATCCTCAATCTGGATTTCATTGGGTACATCAGGATATATCGGCTGAACCGGGGTGGGAGCTGCTACCATTCCACGTTGCCAACCATATTGGCCGGTTGCGTAGAACATGTTTCTATAGCCGCGTCCTCCGCCTCTGCCCATACCGCCTCCACGTCCCATGCCTCTTCCGAATCCCATATAACTTCCCCCTATCGGGTTCGTGCTTCCCGGAGTGCTGTATCCTGAGCAGTATCCAAGTCCTCTTCCAGTTCTTGATCCTCCACCTCTCGGTCCTGATCTGTCACCACCTGGCATATTAATCACCTTCCTGTATTGTTAATTAAATTTACAAAATATTTAAAGAAAATATTACCGATTCCTGTTTCCACGACCACGACCTTGACCTTGACCTTGACCGCCGCTTCTGTGTTTGCGTCCCCGCCCGCGGCATCCGGGCATACGAAAATTCCTGTTATCAAGGCTGTTACTTATATAACCATCCAAGACCGAATTGATATCGCCCATCGTTCCGCTTATCACGTTGATGTCCCATCTCATTAATAGAGAAACCATAATTCCCGAGATACCGCCGCAGATTAGAACATCCACTTTCCTTTCAGCAAGATAATTCGCTCTATTATTTAAAGAGCTGTTGGGAATTCTTTCCTCCGACATCTGTGTAATTTGGCCATTGGCAACATCAGCGATAACGATTCTTTCCGCTGTGTCAAAAAGCGGTGATACTCTTTGCTGCCATGTCGGTATAGCAATTCTCATTACATATCTTTAAATTAGCAATTGTGATGCCAAAATTGTTTAAATCGGTGAAATACTTGAAATCACGATAAATACAGGCGTTTTGAGATAGATTTTCAGAAATGCGCTTTGGGGGAAGTCGCATTATGCGACTGATATGTCATTTTACAGTTGCAGAAGAGGATTATCGAAAGGATAAAAAATATCCAGTTAATTTGTGCTGCAGGCATCCTGCCTGCATCTATTTACATCTCAAGATTGCAGGCAGGATGGGCTTGTTGAAAAAGCTTGTTTTATCCCGAACCGTAGGGGCAGCCCTCTGTGGCTGCCCTGTATTTACAGCAAACCTAAAGGCAGGCACAGAGACCTGCACCTACATAATTAGGTTTTCAACAGTCCCAGGATGCCTGCATCACAACAATTTCCTGTTTTCATTTTACGGGGCGCTTAATATCAAAGCGCTCAACCTTACGATAAAGAGTCGATTTATGAACGCCGAGCTCATCGGCTGTCTTCTTGAAATTCCAGTCGTTTCTATCCAGAGCATCGCGAATAATGTAAATCTCGATCTCATCAAGTGTCGCAGTGTGTGAGATTTTATTTACGGCTTTTTGTTTTCTGGAAATCAGCGATTCGGGAAGGTGTTTGGTTTCTATTACACCGCTGTGGCATAAAACAAATGCGCGTTCGATTATGTTCTCCAATTCGCGCACATTCCCGGGATAATCATGCGACATGAGTACGCTCATGGTGTCATCTGAAATCCCGGCAATATCCTTTCCCTGCAGGTGATTGAACCGGCTAATGAAATGACCTGCCAGAATGGGGATATCCTCGCGGCGCTCTCTGAGCGGCGGAAGAGTAATCCTGACGATGTTTACCCTATAATATAAATCCTGCCTGAACGTTCCATTCTCGACCAGTTTGTCAATGTCGCGATTTGTCGCGGCGATTATCCGCGCTTCAGTTTTGGCGCTTTCGGTTGCGCCAAGAGGCTCATACATTTTTTCCTGCAGTACTCTGAGAAGACGCACCTGCATTGATTGGGAGATGTCGCCGATTTCATCAAGGAAAAGAGTGCCTTTTCCAGCAAGCGCAAATCGTCCCGGCTTGTCCTGGTGAGCATCCGTGAAAGCTCCTTTTTTATAGCCGAACAGTTCGGATTCAAGCAGCGTATCAGGAAGCGCGGCGAGATTTACCGCGATAAAAGGCTCATCGACTCGATTGCCAAGATTGTGAATAGCCCGTGCAATCAGTTCCTTGCCAGTGCCGCTTTCGCCATCGATTAGTACGGTAGCCGATGACGCCGCTATCTCAGGCAGTATGTTGAATATCTCCTGTATTTTATGGTTGCGTGAGACAATATCGCCGAGAGAGTATTTTTTATCAATCTCCTTTCGAAGATTCTCAACGAGAGTTAAATCGCGAAATGTTTCAACTCCGCCGATTACATTTCCTTTGTTGTCTTTTAATAAGGCGGTGGAGATGCTTACAGGAATGCGGTTGCCATCGATATCGACAATATAGATCATTTTTCCAACGACAGGTTTTCCGGTTTTGATTGTTTCCCTCAAGGCGCATTGTGTTTCACAGATTGACGCTTTGAAAACATCGCAGCATCGCTGTCCGATTGCCTCCTTTTTGGTTACGCCTGTAATCGTCTCAGCTGAGGCGTTGAATGACTGAATGAGCCAGTTATCATCGACGGTGAAAACGCCATCCGCGATTGAATCAAGGATGATTGAATTGATATCGGGTTGAGTTGCTTTTTGCGACTTTGGCTTCATTTTGCGTCCGCTACTATTATACTCGGTTTTTGTAGGAATTACTGAAATCTCATTAAATTAATTTGTACCGGGTACGAATTAAATTGACCTGTTTTATACTTTGGATTGGAAATTACATGAAGTTGTTGTGGTGCGGGCATCCTGCCTGCATCTTGAGATGTAACTTAAGATGTTGATAGATGCAGGCAGGATGCCCGAAATTAATTTGTACCCGGTACGAATTAATTTACATGGCATTGCTGAGGCAAAAAAATAGTGAAACAAAGATAAATAGGGTGCTTAGCGGAAATCATTCCACAGGACAAAATCAATTCGTACCCGGTACCAATTTATATAAAGCGATTGCGTGAATTCATCTGCACTGTTATATTTGCATGATGCAGTATGTTTATGAAATCAGTTTTCGAGACATTGCCGAGGCGAAACGATGAGCGAAATAAAGAAGAAACGAGTGCTAAGCGGAAACCGTCCAACAGGCCCAAGCCATCTGGGACACCTTTTCGGTGTGCATGATTTCTGGGTAAGCCTTCAGGACAAGTACGACTGCTTCTTCTTCATCGCGGACTACCACGCACTGACAACGTCATACGACAAGGTTGAAATGATTCAGGACAATATTCGCGAGGTAACACTCGACCTTCTCGGCGCGGGACTCGACCCGAAAAAATCGACCATTTTTTTGCAGAGTGACATTCCTGAAGTCGCAGAGTTGAATCTTCTAATATCCATGGTTACTCCAATGGGACTGCTTGAGCGCAATCCGACATACAAAGCCCAAATGCAGGAATTGAATATCAAAAAACCAAACCTTGGGCTTTTCCAGTATCCGGTAATCCAGACAGTCGATATCGTCATTTACAAAGGTGAATATGTTCCCGTAGGGAAGGATCAACTCCCGCATGTGTGGATTGCCGCTGATATAGCGAAAACATTCAGGCATCGCTACGGCGATATTTTCCCGATACCTGAGGAACTTGTCGGGGAATTTCCAAATGTTCCGGGCAGTGACAACAGAAAGATGTCCAAATCGTACGGCAACACAATTGATGTCCGCGATGATGAGGAAACCACATTCAAGAAAATCAAGAAATTCTATACTGACCCGGAAAAGATTCGCATCGATGATCCGGGGCATCCTGATGGCTGCCCGATTTTCTATTTCCACACGATGGTCTCCGGCAAAGAGCATTGTGATAATGTCAAATCGGAATGTGAAAGCGGCAAGCGCGGATGTGTCCAGTGCAAGAGCGAAATGTGCGAGAATCTTAATAATCATTTGAAACCGATCCGTGAGCGCAGGACGGAATTTGCCCGGAATCCGGATGAGGTTGATAAAATCCTTCTCGAGGGCGGATTAAAAGCTCGGGAAGAAGCGCAGAAAACGGTCCAGGCTGCTCGCAAGGCGATGGGCCTGACTGAACGTTCGAGGCTTATTCAAACGCCGACCATAAAATACAAATTTATTAAATAGCTGTTCAAATAATCCTCATTTTCAGAAATGATGAGTCTTTTGCAGGGGCGCCGCTTGGAATCTGCCTCAAAACCTGCAAACAGAAAGAAAAACGTCATTCCCGCGAAAGCGGGTTCTTTAGTCTGTCCTCAGAAATCCAATTATTTCTTTATTCAGACTATCGTACAGGTCTTTCCATTCCTGATTAAATCTATCATTCAACTCAATCTTTCATGCATCGTCTTATAATCGAATCAGAAGAAAAATAGATTCCCGCTTTCGGGGCTGTTGAAAAAGCCTATTATATCCCAGACCGTAGGGGCAACTCTCCGTGGTTGCCCTGTATTTATGCCAATATTTAGGGTAGGCACAGAGACCTACCACCTACATCCAGCCCTTTTTCAACAGGCCCTTTCACGGGAATGACGTGTTATTCAACCTAATGGTGGTAATCGAATGTAAGAAAGGGATTCCGACCATTCGCTTCTCGAATATCCTGAGCGGAATCGAATGGGGCGAATGTCGGAATGACGAACTATATATGTTTTGATGATGTTCTGAGACGCTTTCCAAGCAACGCCCCTGCATCAAAGCAAGCAGATGATATATACATTTACATTTGATATACTTAAATTGAATTGAATTACCTCTGGCGCAATTTCGCGCCAATTTTTCAGCATGCTTTTCTGGAGGTTCGACATGAATCGATTATTTATTGCTTTATTCCTGACACTGATTTTTACGGGATGCAGTTCATCGAGTATCCCAACACTGCCTGACAATTCTCAGTCGGCAGATTTAAACACCCCTATTGCGGATGGCGATTATTTCAGGGGCGATATGTCTCTTGGAGTCTGGGAGGTTGAGGTTGACCTTGAGACTCTTAAAGCGAATTACAATATGGTTCGCAGCGCCAGCGCAATCGGACAGGCTCTTCCTGAATGCCTTTTGAATACATACCTTACCGCAACGCCATGCTCTACATGCATGAGGATGGATGTCATTGGATTTAATTACGCGACACAAAGGCTCACGCTTTCAATCGGTGTGCGCCATCCGCTGGCTGCATTCAATCCAGGGTTACCAATTACCGCTGCGAACCGTGCCGACTTGGATGTTTTCAACGTGATGGGAATTATCATCCTGCCCAAATCTGATGATGTTGACTTTAACTATTTGATTGACGGCACGACCGAAATAGAGACTGATCCATTCAAATGCACCAATCCGGATGGTTTCACTCATTCGCTTTATGATGTAGTAACCGATCCGGAGTTTCTTAACCCAAACTACGCTGAACCAATTTCCACGCTGAATCCGTTCAAATACTATTTCACAAGCCTTGATTATCGCAGGTTCATTCAGGGCGATCCCTTTGAGATGCATGATTTTACTTTCGATACGCGAAAATCAATGGGGGAATTAAGATTCTATACGGCTTTCAGGGCGTCCTATGGGCAATCTGCGACATGGGCGAGATCAGTCGAGGACCCATGGCAACTCGGAAGCAGAGCGAATCCGAAATATTACCTGCCAGAGTTTTGCCAGACTGAGGCTTATGATGTCGAACTCGATCAGACAGGCGAGATAGCCTGGGGTGATACAACATCGACAGCTGAAATTTCAGTTAAATGCTGCGATTTCCAGGCCGGCATGACCGGAATCGGAAGGCCGCTCATGGAGATTGACGATCAGAATGTTATTTCATACACAAGCGATGTCAGTAAAGTTGTGATTGATATTCCGGCGATTTCAGATACACCGTTTGAAACCACAACAAGAATAAGCGGTACAGGCGTACCGGGTGACCCCTATGAATACGCGTTGACTATTCAAAATTATCTTGGCGCGACATTCGGAACGTATCCATATTTTGCGATTGTCGAGGACAGCCGAATTTTCGAGCCTGTTCACGCTTACCAGATTGGTTATCTGACAATCGATTATGATGACAGTTTCGACCCCGACCTTACAGAATCACTTGGATGGACTGTTACAACATACCGCGGCGAGGGCTGGGCGATTGTTGACGAGGGCGCGCCCAGTGATAATGTATGGGATGAGTCAAACGGCGGTTCATACGGTAATGAGGACTCAACACGGCTGACATCACCTGTCTTTGACTTAACCTACAGTTCAACCATGCCGGTGCTTGAGATTACTCATATATATACAACCGCTGACAGGTGGGATGGCGGTTCAGTATTCCTGAGTCTTGACGGTGACACATCTTTTGATTATTCGAAGGCAATTCCCGTGTTCGCCGGCCATGGTTATGATGAAAGGCTTGATGGATGCAATCTCTCGAATACTCTTCTTAAAGGCAAACAGGGTTTCACGGGAACAAGCGGCGGTCTTGTCAATACACAGTTTGACCTGTCGGAAGCAAGATATCATTCCAATGTCTGTGTCCAGTTTGTCTTTGAATCCGATGCAAACAATAGCGCTGTTGGCTGGACTATCCTAAACGTGAAGATTTTGCCGTAAATTTGCACGATTGATAAAATGCGAAACCATAAAACGTATTGCGGACAACTTTGTCCGCAGAAATAGCAGTCAATACCGATACTGGAGGATGCCAAATCGATGCAGGTGATAATTGCCGGAGGGGGACCGGCGGGAGCCATTGCTGCAGAAAAACTGTCCGCAAGCGG
>JAGGVT010000121.1 GCA_021157815.1 bacterium
GTCATTCCGGGCTTGACCCGGAATCTATCTTAGTACCGAAATGAAGTGGATTCTGAATCAAGTTCAGAATGACAAAATAGCTAACATCAATGTCATTCCGGGCTTGACCCGGAATCCATCTTAGTACCGAAATGAAGTAGATTCTGAATCAAGTTCAGAATGACAATCAATAATGAATTCTGCAGATATGGTAAAAGCCGCATTTGTTCCATCCGCAGAAATCACTCTCAGGCGGGTCAACAGGGAACTCGGCTGATTCAATCGACCTGACAACGCTCTTGATATTTTCCATTCCCGTTTTTATAAATTCCCCTATTCCACTTTCATCTTCCGATTCAAAATCATCCGTTGATTTGTTGTACATTTTTTTCCTTCCAAGAGAAACAATCTCAGCGGCGGATGTGGGTTGGCCGAAATATTCAAGCGCGATGGCATAAAGAGGCAGCTGGAATTTCGCTGCTTCCTCAAACAGATTTTTAATGCTCTGAGAGCTGATTTTATAGTCAACAACCGCGCAGGTGCCATCGGGGAGTTTGTCTATCCGATCGATGACGCCTGTAAAACGCTTGTCTGTGCCGTCAATGTTGATTATTAAATCTTCCGTGCCGCCAATTCCAAAAGGATATTCGGTGTGTAATACCTCACGCTCTTTGTCAGCAATTCGTTCCATCTCATTCTGAATGAAAATCTCGATGATGGCGATGTAGTCTTTTAAAATCGCTTCCTCGATGAAATTCAAATCATCGATTTCAATCCCCTGTTTTTTCAGTATGGCAACAAGGTCGGCATCTTGCTTTTTATTACTGATACGATAACTAAGCAGTTCATGAATGGCGCTGCCTCGTACAAGCGGTGTGATTATTTCCTCCAGCGATGTCTGCGCACCGGGGAGATTCAGAATTCTATCGGCGAAATATATGAACGGGCATCGAGTGTATCTGTTTAAAGCGGATGCGCTGAATGAATGAATATTCGAACCAATCGCCTTCTTGATGTCCGGTTTTAATGCTGAATCGGGAGATACGTTCGAATTCAACGCCCTGTCGGAACGAGGATAAGATTCAGCAAGAGTTTGTTGAAGTTCCCCGCCGGATTTAACCGTTGCATCATCGCTGAAAAAAAGCGCGGTTTTTGTAATGAGATCATCCCATGTAAAAAGCCCGGTTTCGTCCCGCCCGACAGATTCCCAGCCTGTCGGATGGATTTCAAACAGCGGTGAGCTAATCTCGTTCGTCTCTCCCCTTTCATCAAGCGTAGGCACGGTTATGAAAAGATAATCTGTTGCGAGTTCCAACGCGATACACAGAAGAAAATTCTCCCGATGGATTATCTCCCGCTGGGTTTCAAACGGATATCCCCTGTCGTGAAGTTCAATCCTTGCGGTTTCGCCGAGAAGAGGATCAATGCCGGGTCGAGTCGGGAAATTGACATCGTTCATTCCGGCGAGAAACACAACTCGCGCGCTTTTCATCTGGACATTATCGAATCCTGTAAACTCGACTGCCTGTCGGCGCCTGTCTCTGGGGCGTACAATCGATGATCGCACCTGATCCATCAGTTCATTCAAAAAGAGACTGTATTTATTATCGATTGAATCCGGCGGTTTATGTTCGTCATTCAGTTTGTCAAGTTCATCCAGAAGCGAATGGAAAGTTCGCAGTGATGTCGATGCCATGCCGGCGTAATCAAGCGGCATTTCATCAGGCAGCTTCAGGCATTTATTAATCACGTCCTGAATTACATTTTTGAAATCGTTGAAACTATTTATGTTTCGAGTTTTGTTAAACAAGGAGTTCAGGATATCCCAGGATTTCGAATCAACGCCATCCGGCTTTGCTGCAGTGTTTCCATCAAGAAACGAGTGGATGATTTTTTTGTCAAGCTGCTTTACAACAATCCCAATATCCTGTGCGAAGTGGCTTGAGAGAAGCGACATTGCGGAATCCAAATCGCCATCGAGCAATCCCAAAATCGCGAGTATCTCCCGAACCGGGCTTATCTCCTTGAGCGGCACGGGCAGCATGGTTTTCAACGGGATGCCGATTGTGCCGAATGCCGATTCAAACAGCGAAAGCACATTCCGGGGCTTTGGGTGTATGACAATAATTTCGGATGGTTTGATTCCGTTCTCTATTAATTCAGCGGATTTACGCGCGATAAATTCAGCCTCATCCCTGTTGGAATCAAGCAGTTTCAGGCTGGGTTGGATATTCGATGAATCCGGTTCAAGAGCAAGTTGTTCGAAACCTGAGTCGAGAAGATTTTGCTTTGTATTTAATAAACTGTCATCCGCAGAATCAGCCATGACTGGCAGCGCGATTATAATCTCGTTTACAACATCCGATAACGCCCTGATAAACGCCATCTGCGGAGGAGTGAAACAATTGAATCCGATTATGAAAACAGTGTCGGGTTTGAAATCGGAGTTGAGTTTTTCGCAGGCTTTGAACAATGCGGAGTCTTGAGTGTCGATGTTTTTTTCGTTCAGTTGATTTTCGAAAACGCGGTACGATTCAACAATGCGTTTAATCAATCCGTTTCCACTAACGCCGTCAGGATATTCTGCAATCAGGTGTTCCAGCAATTTATCACGCTCTGATGGCGCTGCCTGCCTGAACTCCGCAAACAACTTATAGGCTTTACGCCTGAAACCGGGCATCCTGCCCTCTACTGCCAATCCCGGTGAGCTGTCGCACAACGTGTTTTTTAATAGAAGGCGGATGTAGCTGACTGATGCTAGATTGACATCCGGAGTTAATTCACGCACAAGGTTTCCGAATGTTTTGAAAGGCGCATCATACAGGATGTTAATCCCCCTGTCGGACAGAAGGTTGAGCTTTACCTGTTCGAGGAAATCATAGTCCGGCGCGATGATGATGACGTCATCGGGATCAATCCGGTTGTTCAGCCTGTGCGCAATGCGGTCAAGCAGATGGTTTACGAGACCGGTTGAATCGGATGAGGTTAGCAGTATTTTGGTTTGTTGTTCAGGCATTTTGTAATGTTGATTCTAACCGAGATGGTGTTCTTCGACAAGGTGTCTGACACCATTAATAGAACACTATGTTTATCTGCGTTCCATTTTTAGGTCATTCTGAACATAGTGAAGAATCTATTCGCGGTGATGTAAATATTTCTCATTAGATGAAGGCATCGTAGGGGCGCTTGCTTGCTGCGCCCTGAGTGGCGTACCGGAAGAGGGCGCAGCAAGCAGCGCCCCTACGATATCCGCCAACTGCTCTCAGGCAAAGAAACAGAAGCCCTGGTTTATTCATTTCGTTTTGCGTCGATATAACTAAAAGTAATCACAATGCGGAGGGGATGTTTTTTCATGGCTGATGAACAGCTTACAGGAAAACGCGCGCTTGTGCTTGGCGCGTCGAAATGGCAGGTGCCTCTAATCAGGCAGGCCCAATCGATGGGGCTTGAGGTTGTCGCGACTGACATGAACCCGAAAGCGGTTGGTTTGAAAATCGCGGATTACGGTGAGGTCGTTGACATACTCGATGCCGACGCCAACACCGATGTCGCGATTAAGCACAACGTTGACGCTGTAATGACAGACCAGACCGATTACGCGTTGAATGTAGTGGCGAAAGTGGCATCGCGACTTGTGATTCCGGGACCATCGGTTGGTGTCGCAAAAAATTGCACGAACAAGAAACTGATGCGTGAAATAACAAGCGCGAGGAATATTTCGAATCCTGAATTTTATATTGCGGAAAGCCTTGTTGACGCGCGACTTGCGGCATCCGATATCGGATTCCCGCTAATAATCAAGCCAACAGATAATCAGGGATCGCGTGGCGTTTTTAAAATAAACAATCAAAAACAACTGATCGATCTTTTCGCCGACTCGATTAAACACTCCCGGGATGGCCAGATTCTGGTGGAGGAATATATTCAGGGAACGGAAGTTACAGTCGAGGGTTTCGTTGCAGACGGCGAGCTTCACACGCTTGCAATCAGCGAGAAGGAACACACTCCGCCGCCAAGAATAATCGCGATGAATTTGAACTTTCCACCGTCGTTCGATAAAAAAACAATTGAGAAAATCAAGCGGACAGCCTCGGATGTGGCATCCGCGCTTGGCATGACAAATGGCCCATATCATGGTGAGTTCATGGTGAATCAGGACGGCGTATTCCTGATTGAGGCGGCGTATCGTGGAGGCGGAAGTGGAACATCGAGCCATATCGTGCCAGCTGTAAGTGGAGTGAATGTACTTGAAAAACTTGTCCTTGTCAGCCTAGGGTATAAAGTGAAAATCAAACCTACCCGAAACGATGCCTGCATCCTGAAATTCCTTCAGTTTAAACCCGGCCACGTGAAGAATATTATAGGACTGTGGAAAGCATCACGGGTTGATGGTGTCCGTCTGTTTGAAATTAATTATCATGCTACCGAGATAATGCCATCGGTTACGGACGATTCAAAACGCCATGGAGCGATTATTGTATCAGCGCCAACATTGTCTGAAGCGAAAAGAAATCTTGATATGGCAGTCAGCATGGCTAAGATTATTTACGAGGCACCGACAGTCAAGCCAGAGGGTCTGAATATGGCAGGCCAGGTTCGAGCGAAATCAGCACAATAATGTATAAGTTTAACGCGGTAATCTTATACAGAATTCTGGTTGTTACATTTCATCTATATAAACATTTGATTTATTAATTCAATATGATTTAATGTTGTGTTGTTAATCGAACCCACACTCTGATATTTGAATCTCATCAGGTGGGTTAAACTGGTCGAACGAATTGCTGAACCAGAGGTAAACGAAGCAATGATAAGTATTTTCCAAAATGAGGATGGCAAGGCACTGGGAGCAATCCTCGGTATTGTGGGCGTAATAATTTTAATCGTTGCGGTTGTTGTTGTGCTGACAGTTACCGGCTCATACAAGTATCCGCCATCCGCGGTGAACTGGCCTGTTGTAGGTTCATTTATCGCGCAGCATGGGGCAATCCTGGAAATTGTCGAGGATGGTGAAGGCGAGGATGGCTCGCTTCCAGGCAGTCCCAGCGCTGAATCGATAATGGATTTGCAGGATAACGGGACTGCGAAGATTGTTCGCGACCTGACATTCAAGAAGCAGCGCATTGACGAGCTTGAAGGTGAAATGGAGACCAAGAACGACCAGATATCCAAGCTGAATGAGGAAATTCAGCTTATGAAAACCCAGATTGAGCATTACAAGCCTGAAAACCGCAAGGCGCTGATTAAAATATATGATCGCATGGAGGCAACCGCAGCGGTTGAGATTCTCTCGCAGATTCCCGAAGAGCGTGCTGTAATCATCCTTTCCAGCTTGAAGGACTCGAAGGCTGCTGAGATACTCGCCTCGATGGATAGTATCGCTGCGGTTAAAATAACTGAGCTGATGGCGGGATTCGAACCGACTCGCATAACCGACATGAGTGAGCTTACAGGAAATAAACGCCCTATACAGCCATCAGGTACAGCATCACAGCCAGGTTTAAATCCACCGCCCAAAAGAGATTTCACAACACCGGCGCCAAATCCCCAGGATACTCTCCAGACTGATACCTCCGGTGATATTGTCGGGCCTCCATCAAACAGTGAGTCAGGAACAATAACTGAAACACCTGAAAAAGAAGAGGAAGAGGAAAAAACTGATGAAGAAGAAAAGAAGCCGGAATCCCCTACCCCATCAGGCGATGAATCGACTGGATAAATAGTTGAATAATGCACCCGGGAGATTCGGCATCCTTGCCGGAAAATCGGGTGCTTCAGCACCCCTGTAAAAACCGGGGCTTACGCCCCTTCGCCGGCAAGGATGCCGACACTCCCGGCAATGAAAGCCAAATTTACAAAAATCTCTCCCTTAATCTTTTTTAATCTTATCTAAAGTAATTCACATCTCATACCGACAAAACAAATGGAGACTCGTGTTTTCGATGCGGCGATTACGCTGCTGATGAAGCGTGACTCCCGCGCGTGATGCGCATTTACAAATTAATTCCTTATGGGAAGGAGGTGAAAAATTGTCCGACATAATGAACATGGCACTGCCTGCTCCTATTGATCCCGCAGGCATGGAATCGCAGCCTTCAGCTAAAAGCGCGAATTCACAGCAACCTGTTCCCGTTGGCGAATTCAAGGAAATGCTGAATAACATTTCCAATAATGAAACGCCATCAGGAGAGCCGGATGAGAAACTCGCGGCTGAGACATCTGAGAACAGTGATAATCTGATAAAGGATGAATCATTGGCAACTCCTGGCGTTCAACAGGATATTCCAGTTTTAGTTGTATCGCCAGAATATGTGATTCCCACCCAGCCTGAAACCATGGTTAAACCCGATGTTCCTGGCGTTCAACAGGAATTGGAATTTCAGGCATCCGTAGAAAAGCCTGCTATTCAAATGGTCGCAGGATTTAACGGGAAGAATGCGATATACACTCCGGTTAAATTCTCGATAGAGCCATCCGGCGATGCTCTCAATGAAACTGCTATCATCAATCCGATAGCATCGAAGAATGGGCAGGATTTAACATCGGGCGCGGGACTGATAAGCGGCAATGTGCCAATCGGAGATGGGAAAATCCCCTACGAAGCAAATAGTCCGCCTGATCGTTCGAACTCTCCGTCTGTGGAGACCGAATGGTTGAAACCGGCTGGACCTCGCGGAAGTGATCTATTATCACAAGGATCCACCCGCTTTACCGAGGAAGCTGAACTGGCAAAAACCCAACGAGAGGTTTTAAGCACAAGCACACGCCCTGCAAACCTGATGAGGGAATATTTCCGCATGCCGGCGCATGAGATTACAAAAGGAAATGCAAATCACCCGACTAACGCGCCGCA
>JAGGVT010000147.1 GCA_021157815.1 bacterium
ACTTCACAAAAGCAGTTTATCATGCATGAACTGTAAAAAGACAGGATTCAGATTCGCGGATTGTCAAGGAGAGCATCAGAGATGGCATATATAATCAGTAGTAAAAAAGGGCGCTGTCCCCTTAATTACAGTAATAATGCAAGATAGGTGTATATAAAGAAAACCCCGCCTTTTGATATTATACATGCGTTTAGTAATTTTTCAAGTTATTTTTTTGTATAGGATTTTCATCCCGGAACGCGGATAAGTTTTTGGAGCGTTGAAAAAGCCTTTAAAATGTAAATGATGCTTTGTTGGAGGAGTGGATTTAAAGGAGCTGTTGAAAAAGATAAATGTGTAGAGGCAGCTCAAGTGACAGACGTTATGGATTGAAGAATTTTCCTAATTGCGTAAGAGCGGAAAACCTCGTTTTTGTCCACAATCGTGGAATTCGATTCTGCCACATTTATAAAATATCTTCTTTTGAAATGCAAATTTCATCCGGCAAAGATTCAGAATTCGGGAAAATCACAGATGAAACCAATGGCATGCGATTAACCAGGTTTTCCAATTCGTTTTTCCCAATTGTCCATTGACATGTAACAGCGTAAGAGAATTGAGATTCATAGCCCGGTGAACCATATTCATTACATTTGCCACGAAAAACCATTCCTGGTATATTCACCAGTTGATAGTAGTAATTGTACAAACTAGCTGGTTGAGCTGTCGCAACAGGATTAGGATTTCTTGTCATTTTACAGATTTCCTCATTTTCATTAATAACATCCTCACAAATACCAATCTCAACGTATCCTTCATCCTCAACTGAATTAAGATTGCTCATATCCGGCCAGTTTTCTTTTATTATTAACATATATGTCAAAAGTTCTTCTATAGATGTTGGAAGCCTCTCATTCATCAAAGCATAAGTTCCACATAACTCATCCCAAATACCTGGTGAATAACATGAGAGTGGATATGGATTGCTTGAAAGGTAATGGGGATTATTGGCTTCCCTTTCTATATCTTTTGGAAGAGGATAGCCGCAATATACAAACTCTTCATCCTGTGGGATAACGCTGGCAATCCATTTCTTTCCCTCATACTCCACTAAACTCAATTTTCCAAATGATGAAATATCTTCCGAAATCTGTTCAGCATATTCGAACGGCTCATTTGTGAAGGGGTTAATTGGCCAAAACAAAGTCCCGGGTGAATCCAGGAATTCTTCAATAGATTCAGGGTCCCTGCCGTATAACGCTCTAAAGGAAATCAACTGATTTCCCATAAATGCGAGTAGCCCATCGTAGAGAGCTCCACGTGTGATACCCTCTTCACTGAATGACAATGTTCTAAGCGCATCAGAATTTGAATCCTGACTCTCATCGATAGCAATGTGTTCGCTTGTGGAATCCACAATGGGTATTCTTTTTGTTTTTGCACTACATCCTGCCTGTATAACGCCTTGTATAATGCAAAGAAGCAGTATTAGAAATATTGAAGTTTTTTTCATTCCAAACTCCCTGATTGATTTTTTAACTTAACCCAAGAAAGACTTCACATATATCTAAATCAGGTTGTAGGACAACCACAGCAATATTCTTCTTCCATTTCCAGGATTCCAACTCCAGATGGGCAGCTAATCTGTTCACCAGTTACCGGGTCAAATGTGTAGAAACACTCTGCAATACTAGCACATGAATCATTCAATACTGTTGCTGAGGTGGAGAAGAAATGTGCAGGTCCATAAGCCATGAATTCTGTAGTGACTTTATCGCAGCACGATACACAAAAGTCGGGTTCACCTGGAAAATCAAGTGTTGAATATGTCACATTCGCATTACAAAACTCAATTTCATGATATGGCCCGAAACAGCACCCCTTGCCTGCTATTCGATTTCTTATTGCAGGTGTTGCATTGTATCCGCGAAATCCAAGTTCAGTTATTGATTTCTCCGGAAATCGAGGACAAAAAATACCTTCACAGGTTGGTGTAGCACAACAACCTTTCAGAGCTTCACAATGTGCCATCCAGAATATACATGTAGGATGATTAGCTGTTGGCTCGCAAGTAACATCAAAACCGGCAGGAACTGGAGGAAGTTCAATTATATAAGGAATTATGGTAATAGTTTCCGTTCCTATCCATGTACATTCAAAAAGTCCAGATTGGCAATACGCACCATCACATGGATCTGGAGGACAATTTTCCTGTGCGGATAATGTGATTGGGATAAATAATAAGTAGAATAATAATAAAAATAAATAAGGAATTTTAGCATTCAATTTCATGTCAATGTATATAACCTCCCAAAATAATCTAACCTAGCTCTGTATTATATTTGAACTTTTAGAAAAATTCAAGTAGTTCTCAGAAGTTAAATAATAATTCGTAACTCGGGAAATCCAGGTTATGCGACGCTTTCACCCTTTCCCGGGCGAAGTCTCTTGTGTATCCCAATGTCCTCCGGGATACATTTTATAAATTCGCGCCAGATCAGGTATCACAAAGTAAATCTATCCTTCCCAAAATCTCAAAAAAAAAGGAGAAGATTGCAGCGTTTTGACGTTCGGCGCCGTCTATTGGGTACTTGAATTTAAATTTGTAAAGGAAATCTGAGTGCAAAATGAAAAACAATTCGGACGCTGAAACCACTTTCGAGCATTTTACTGTCTCAAGCGGTGAGCTTAACTACCTTGTCGCGCTGAACGGGAGTGAATCGTTCAAGCGTAATTTCAAACTTCTTCTTGAGCATTTCAAGACATTTGAGAATATCTACAACGCTACAGAGGATAAGCTTAAAGGGGTGCCCGGTTTGGCGAGACAATCCGTAACCGCGCTTTTGAAAGTCAAAAGGCAATTCAAACCGGGACTTGGCATGGAGCGAATACAAGGGAAAAATGTCCGCCTGGTTACTTTCTGGGACAGGGATTATCCTGAAAAATTACGAGAAGCGCTGCTGCCGCCTCCTTTGCTTTATGTCAGGGGCGATGTCGAATACGATTTCGAATTGTCGCTCGGCATCGTGGGAACCCGTCGCGCGAGCCGCTATGGCAGGGAGCAGTCATACCGGTTCGCGAAGGAACTTGCCCGTATGGGATTCACAATCATATCCGGAGGAGCATCGGGAATCGACAGCGAAGCTCACAAGGGGGCGATAGAAGCAGGCGGTAAAACAATCGCGGTGTTCGGTTCGGGGATTGACATCACATTTCCGCAAAGCAACGAAAACCTATTCAATCGAATTGCTGAAAACGGCGCGCTGATTTCAGAATTCCCCCCGGGATCGCAGCCGGAACCATATCGATTCCCGGTAAGGAATCGGATAATCGCCGGTCTGAGCCGTGGGATTCTCGTCATACAGGCGCCGGAACGAAGCGGGGCGTTGATAACATCCGATTACGCGATGGAGCTTGGCAGGGAGATTATGGCGATTCCAGATCGCATTGATAATCCGAACGCGAAAGGCACAAATCAATTAATATGCGATGGAGCGTCACTGATACTGACAATTGATGACATCCTTGGGGTTTTTAAACTGGTCATGCAAAAACGTGAGAAGATGGTTTCACTTCCACCGCTGGATGAAATCAGCCAGAGAATTGTTGAGTCTATCGGGTGGGAATCGAAACACATTGATGAAATCGCTGTTGAATCGAAAATTCCGATAAGCGAATTGTCTGGATTGATGCTTAGACTCCAGATGGATGGTTATGTGAAGGAAGTGAGCGGCAAAAGGTATGTGCGTCTTGCACCGTGAGGTGTAAAATCGTGATGTGTAGAGGCAATCCCCCTGTGGTTGCCCTGTATTTGTGCTATTCCTCAGGGGGACCACGGGGGGTTGCCCCTACACATAAACACATGGAACCATTAAAACCCCCTGCCGCTTCACTCGAAAACTAAAAAATATTAAAATGAAACCGATTAAACATTTGATTGGAAAATTGATACTTTATGATATAATCCCTGCCTTATATATCAGGGATGAAGGAAATGAGTTACTACTTATTATATATATGATTTTTTTTTGTGTGGTGATTATGTCGAAACATCTGGTAATTGTAGAATCAAAAGCCAAAGCGAAAACGATAAACCAATATCTCGGAAGGGATTATGTGGTCATGGCATGCATGGGGCATGTCCGTGATCTGCCTAAAAGCACTCTTGGGATTGATGTCAAAAACAATTTTGAACCACGATATCGAGTGTCCAAAGAACGCAAGGCGATTGTGGATGATTTGAAAGCCGCGGCTAAAAAAACCGATGATGTCCTGCTCGCAACCGACCCTGACCGCGAGGGTGAAGCCATAGCGTGGCATCTGGCATATATCCTGAAAAAGAAAAACACAAAACGAATTGAGTTCAACGAAATAACAAAGCGCGCTGTGACGGAGGCGCTTGATGGCGCAAGGGAAATCAACCTGAGCAAAGTCGATGCGCAGCAGGCTCGCCGTGTTCTCGACCGACTTGTCGGCTATTCGCTTTCACCGTACCTCTGGCGTGAAATCCAGGGCGGGTTAAGCGCTGGACGGGTTCAGTCGGTTGCGTTACGGCTGGTATGCGAAAGAGAAGAGGAAATTGAGAAATTTGTCCCTCAGGAATACTGGTCAGTCGAGGGGATTTTCAAGACCGAGAAAAACGAGAATTTCAGCGCTGAACTTTCCAAATATGATGGCAAAAAAATCGAGATACCATCCGAGGATGATGTTAAACGCATTTCAGGCGAATTGAACGCATCCGATTTCCTTGTTGATGATATCAAGGTGATAACCAAAAAGAAGAATCCGCTGCCGCCGTTTATCACAAGCACGATGCAGCAGGACGCATCCCGACGTCTGAAATCTCCGCCACGTAAAACAATGCGCACGGCCCAGAAATTATATGAGGGCGTCAAAATCGGAACTAAACAGGTTGGACTTATTACCTATATGCGAACCGATTCGTTCAGAATCGCCGATGAAGCCTTGGAAAAAACTCGAAAGCATATCAAGGATAATTTTGGAAAGGAATTCCTGCCCGACAAGCCGAACAAATATAAAAGCAAGAAGAAGATTCAGGACGCTCATGAGGCTATTCGTCCGACTGATGTCAGCCGTACGCCTGAATCGCTCAGAAATGAACTTGCATCGGAGGAATACGCACTTTATGACCTTATCTGGCGACGATTTGTTGCGAGCCAGATGTCTCCCGGCGAGGATAAAATAACAACTCTGATTGTCGCCGGCAGCAAGTATGAATTCAGGACATCAAGAACAGTCCAGGTTTTCCCGGGTTTCAGGAAAGTATGGGGTGAACATAACAACAATAAAAAGAACGAAAAACCGCCCCTTCCTGATGTAGGCAAAGGCGATTCAGTTTCTCTTGTTGAATTGAAACCTGAACAGCATTTCACCGAGCCACCGCCAAGATTCAACAGCGCGTCGCTGATTCGTATGCTTGAGGAATTGGGCATAGGGCGTCCGAGCACATACGCTCCCACAATCTCGATTCTCCTCGACAGGAAATATGTGGTTAGGGAGAAAAGCGTATTTTTTCCGACTGATTTGGGACGGAAAGTGGATGGTCTTCTTCTGGAAAAATTCCCCTCGATTCTCGATTATAAATTCACCGCGAGAATGGAGGATGAACTGGACCAGATACAGGCCGGAAAGGGAGCCTGGCAGGATGTTGTCCGGCAATTCTATGACCCCTTGTATGAATCAATCACTAAAGCGTTAAACGAGAATTGTCCCGAATGTGGAAGCCCTCTCATTCTGCAGAACAGCTATTTCGGAAGTTACCTCGCTTGTTCAAATGAAAAATGCGAATACAGGAAAAACCTTGGCGAAAAGGAACTCGATGAAAAGTGCCCTGTATGTGGCAAGCCTCTTATTGAAAAATTGGGCCGTTACGGCCGGTTCATCGGTTGCTCAGGATATCCCGACTGCAAATATATTAAAAAAGTTAAGAAAGAATCCGCGGAGGGAGAATCGAAGGAAGTCGAATATGGTGAAAAGCCGTGCCCGTTGTGCGGAAGTCGCATGATTCTCAGGCACTCACGTACCGGACGATTTTACGGCTGCGAGAAATATCCCGACTGCAAGGGCATACGCCCGTTTACGATAGGTTTTCCCTGCCCGAAATGCAAGGAAGAGGGTCGGGAAAATGGTGAACTGGTCGAGCGTAGAAGCAAGAAAGGCAGGATTTTTTATTCCTGTTCAAATTATCCTGACTGCGATTATGTAACATTTGCCCATCCTCTGGCAGGCAAGGGAAAGAAAAAGCAGGACGGCGATAAAAAGCCCAAATACGATATCCCCGCCAGCGAACAATCCGAGGATGTTGATACGGGCGAATCCAAATGATGAAGTTGCAAACATGATATTGTTGTGGTGTGGGCATCCTGCCTGCATCTTGAGATGTGACTTATGATCTAAATAGATGCAGGCAGGATGCCCGCACCACAAATATTCCAGCGCTCCCAGGAAAAAAATATTTCTTTAGATGTGAACACAAATAAAAACCCCCCAGTTACGGGGGATTTTGTGATGTTTGTTACCCTTCTCTTTCGTATTAACCCAGATCGAGGAAATCCTTGATTCGTATGCTTCGCTTCTGGCTTTGCAGCCTTTTGAGCGCTTTTGCCTCGATTTGCCGTATTCGTTCGCGAGTTACGCCGAATTCCTTGCCGACTTCCTCAAGCGTGTAGTAGTGGCCGTCGTTGAATCCGAATCGCTTTCTGAGTACGCGTTTTTCACGGTCGCTCAGAGTGCCCAGCACTTTTTCGAGTTCCTCCCGAAGAAGGTGTTTCATGACCGCCTTGTCCGGTGCGGGGATTCGTTGGTCCTCAAGGAAATTCTGCAGCTGGCTGTTGTCATCCTCGCCGATTGGCGTTTCAAGTGAAATTGGCCTCTGAGCGATTTTCTTAATTTCCTGCACTTTCCTTTCGGTCATGCCTACTCTTGTGCCGAGATCATCCGGCGACGGGTCTATGCCGTTTCGCTGCGAGAATTCACTAGCGGCTTTCTTGAGTTTGTTGATTTTCTCGACGATATGCACCGGTTTGCGGATTATATCCTCTTGGTCGGCGAGCGCTCTTGTGATTGCCTGCCGTATCCACCATGTGGCGTACGTGCTGAACTTGTAGCCTTTGGTGTAATCGAATTTCTGAACGGCGCGCATCAACCCGAGATTGCCCTCCTGAACCAAATCCAGGAAACTCAATCCCTGCGTTTTGTATTTCTTTGCGATACTGACCACGAGACGCAGATTTGCGGTTGTCAGTTTCTCTCTCGCGCGCTGGCGCCTGTAATCCGACGCGTCTTCATCGTTGATGGTTTTCGCCAGTTCCACTTCCTCGGTGGACATCAGGAGCGGAACCCATCCGATTTCACGCAGATAAACCTTTACTGAGTCGTCAATCTTCGCCTCATGAGAGTATTTGAAATCACTCTCCAGCCTGTCAAGAAGGTCCTTCTTTTTCTTGTGAGTCTTTTTCTTAAATTCCTTGGTTGTAACGAGAATCCCATTCCCACGGAAGTACTCACAGAGGGCGTCCAGTTTGTTTTCATTAAATCCTTTGGCAACGAGAACGTTGTCCAGAAGGTCTTCTTTGAAGACGTAGCCTCGGTCTTCTCCCGATTGAAGAAGATTCTTTAAGTTCCGGCAAGCAAGCAGCTTTTTCGGCAGCGTTGACTTACCCTGTTCCATACCTGGCATATTGCCACCCCACTAATGTAGTAAGGCATTTTTAAAATGTTCCAACGCCGCCCTTTAAGAGACACAAAAAAACATGAAACGCATCCCGGACAACCAAACGCATTGTCCGATTACTACCGGTAAGCATTCACATGCAATGTGCATACTATCCCCTTCACTAACCTCCTACTTATATATTTACCCCATAGACTCAAACCTGTCAAGGGGATATACCGACAAATTTTCACATTGCGCCACAATTGCCATCTCACCATCACAGCACGATAAAACGCTATAAATCCAGATAATGTTAGATTAACCTGAAAGCGATTTATCACACACGAAAGAAGATATCGTCATTTTCCCGGCAGGATTTAGAGTTTCTGCTTGAAAATCCACAAAGATTTTCAATACGCCTGTAAGACACGCAATCCACCTGAAAGTTGCAGTGATATAGGATTAGATTATCGCCAGGTTTTTCAGCCAACCCCTTGTTATTTCGAATCTGAAATGGTATAAATAAATTGTAGTTAATGAATTCGGAGGAGAAAAAATGAGATTTAAAAGATTTCAAAACTCAAAGTTAATATTACCCCCCCCATTATTCTCGTGATTCCGCTACTATTCAGCCTGCTTTTCATGCAATGCTCCAAGGGCAGCAGCACAATCGCGCCGATTATTCCCAGCGGTGATTATGTGCCACAACCGGGAGTTTCAGATTCAATCTATTTTGATTCCTCAGATGGCATTCGAGATGCTCATTCGGACTCGCATCCGCAGGTTACTCCTGTCATGGATGTGAAATTGCTGAACGAAATGAATGACGAGCTTGCATCGAGAATTGGCCGCGACATGCTCCCGCAGGATCAGTTAATTCTTCTTCATGTAAAACCGCTTTCTATTTCGGAAACCAATCCGCCGACAATCCGATTCGCTTTTGTAACACCTCCTGATACAATATCGCCGGATGACATATCGGTAATACTGGATGGCGAAAACATTTCAGGATATGTCAAATACAGCCTTGCCAGCAGAAACAATCGAAAAGCGGATTTTTTTCTTGGCAGTTACAAACCGAGCGGCTTCATGAATCCCATTATTCAGCATAGTCTCGACATCAGCATCACTCCACAACTTGGGAATTCA
>JAGGVT010000099.1 GCA_021157815.1 bacterium
ATCCTGAATATAATTCAAAAATTAGTTGATTATAATACGATAGATCAATTTCGTGGATGCGAAAAAGATATTGTAATGTATATTGACTTCAAATCGGAATTAATAAATTTAAAACAAGTGCCGGAAGCTTTTGGACCTTTAGATAAATTGAATAAATATTTTAAGCACATAAATGACTCAATGCCAAACGAGATTAATTGGATCATGGATGAATGCGATGTAACTTTTGAAAAAGCTATTGGTTACTTGTTACTTTCGATCGTAAATAATTACGTACCATTAGATGTTTTGTTGGAAAACCTTAAGGATCCTGATAAAAGATTTGAAATTGACGCCAAATTTGAAGAATTATATGGAAAGGAAATGCAGGCTCGGGAGATGATTAATCATATTAGAAAGCTAATGTATATATCCATTACAAGAGCAAAAAAATGGCTAATTATTTTTACCGATCATTGTGAACCAAATCATTAAAAATTATCATTCGTTAAATTGCGAAATTCGTAAAAGGCGCCGTTGATGTGCCCTTAATTCAATTTGGCATAACAAAATGGTAACTGTCCCCAATTTCTAACTGTTCGCACATCACCACCCATATCTGCTAAAATTACTCGCTGGGATGAACGTAATAAAGGAAATTCTGAAGAAGCTTATTCCTGAAAAGTGGCATGATCAGCTGGTGTTGGTTTTCAAGTACTACGGGTTTCAATACACCTGCCCGTGCTGCGGGGGGCGATTCAGACGGATGCGCTCGGCTGGTTCTCCGTTGCGTGTGAACGCGCAATGTCCAAAGTGCCAGTGCTTTGAACGCCATCGACTTTTGATCCTCTATCTGAAAAACAAAACCGGATTTTTCAAGGACAATCTGAAAGTTCTGGATATCGCTCCGATGGAGTTCTTTCAAAAGATATGCAAAGGCGCGCCGAATCTCGACTACACAAGCGCTGATATTTCATCACCGCTCGCGATGATGCATTTCGACCTTACGGATATCCCGCTGCCGGATAACCGGTTCGATTGCATCATATGCTATCACGTTCTCGAACATGTCCCGGATGACATGAAAGCGATGAGGGAGTTGTATCGTGTGCTCAAACCGGGCGGATGGGCGCTTCTGCAGGTTCCGATCGATGTAAATCGCCGGGAGACATTCGAGGACCCAGGCGTTACATCGCCGGAGGAACGTAAAAGACTATTCGGCCAGGATGATCATGTCAGGCTGTACGGCTTGGATTTTCAAGACAGGTTAAGGGAAGCCGGATTTACTGTCAGGATAGAGGATTATCAAAAGGAACTGACATCTGCTGAGATAAAAAAATATTGCCTGCTTGAAAAAGAGGATATTTATATCTGCGCAAAAGAGCAGCTTTAAATTCTGCTGGTAAATTTCCCGGGAAAGGGTTCCCGGGTTGCATATTTCCCCGGTGAAGGGACACCGGGTTACATATTATCCCAGTGAAGAAACACCGGGTTAGATACTACCAATTGTCATTAATGATTCGCTTGACAATCGTAACCTCGTTGCCTTTTTCATTATAGAACATTTCATCCATTAACGATTTAACAAGATAAATTCCGCGTTTGCCGGCTTCATATATCTGTTCCCTGTCAAGAAAGAAAGTTGAGCTGTCACGGAGAAATCCCTCGCCTTCATCGCTGACCTGCATGCGAACCTCACTGTGGTTGTACATATACTTGACATAAACGTTCTTCGATTTATCCTCGCGGTTGCCGTGATAAATAGCGTTGGTAATCAACTCATCCATTGATAAGTGGAAATCGCTGATGATGTCATTTGGAATGCCGAATTTTTCCAAACTGTTGACTATCTCCGTGATAGCGTCATCCTTGGTTAAAGGCGGTATCTGGAGATAGCTCCACCTTTCAGCCTCGAAACTGAAAACGGAAAACAGGATATCATCATCATTTTGCTGTTTTGCCGATTTAAAACGTTTTATCTGGTCATTGATGATGTTAATTATATCTTCAGCTTGAAGATCGCAATTTCGCGCAAAGAGATCGGAAAGTCTCTCAATGCCGAAATATTCACCATCCGCATTTACATTCCAGATAAGGCCATCCGTGTAGAGAAGCAGTTTGTCATCCTCTTCAATATCCAGCGTTACAGTTTTATATATATAATTTTCCTGTATTCCAAGAAGCGGGTTGCCATCTGTTAATTCCTCCGCTGCCTCTTTCCTGCTTCGCCAGATTATTGGATTCGGGTGTCCCGCGTTAACAAATGTCACGTTGTCAGTGTTCATGTCAATAATACCGATAAGCGCTGTCGCGCTGAATTGGCGGCTGATATCATCCCTTTCGCGGAATATCATTTCATTTATTTCATGGGCGATATACTCAGGATTCGGATTTTCACGGCATCGCAGACGGAAAACGGTAAGAACAGACATCATGTTGAAACTTGCGCTAATGCCGTGCCCCTCGACATCGCCGAATATGAAACAGATTTTACCTGCGCCCAAATCCAGCAGGTCGAAGAAATCACCGCCAAGGTCCTCGCAGGGCATGAATCCGGTGGCGACTTTCAAACTTCCCTTTTCGACATACTCGGGGAAGAAGCTGCGTTGCAGATTCCGGGCTTTATCCAGCATCACGTTTTTTTCGTTGAGCTCATTCGCAAGTTCGTGGGCGGTATTTTGAAGCTCGATAATATTTTCCTTGAGATTGATGCGCATCTTGTCAAGAGCTCTGCCCAGGATGCCAACCTCATCTATTTCATCAACGCTGATTTCTGTATCAAGATCGCCTGTAGCGAGATTCTCAGCGGAAATTGTCAGTGTCTTAATTGATTTCAGGATTCGCGGAGCCATTAGAAACGCAAGAAAGATAAGCAGCAATGGTATCAGCAACACTTCCGGCTTGGCGAAAAGGGCTCTGTAAAATCGGCCAGGATTTATATAACTTTTTGACAGGTCATTTTTCGTGTCGGTGTCAATACGAGTGATATAGATTGAATCACCATCAGAGATGTGCAGAATGCTTTTGTAATGATCCAGGATGCATTTTTCAAATTCATCCTTGTCAAGGTGCTTTCTGTATTCCGTCTTAAGGTCTTTCGAGAGCCACTCGCCAGCGTCAGGATGATTTCGCGCAATTTCATCAGCTGCGGAATCGATAGCGGAATCAATGACAGGCTGGATTAGCTCGGATGGCAGCTGGATATTTTCCATCATGTCGCCATCCCGGAAATTATCCAGCATCAATTCCTCGCCGGCCATATAGAAAAATACCACCGCAAGTGCAATAACCAGGAAGAAAAGCAGGAAAACCTCAACCAGCGCTCTTCTCAGGCCGGGCTTAAGAACGAGTTTTGCATATTGTTTGACAGGTCTCATTTGTTACTTGCGGAAACGACGAAACCCCAATTATATCGAGAGCGATTATTCCAGGTCGCGCCAGCTAATTAATTCGATGCCTTCTTTCTTAATTAAAGCGCGTAATTCAGGATTTATCAAGACATTAAATTCGGTTAGACGTTCATCCGCATATCCTGAAATCTTGCCAAGTTCATCCGACACTTCACCCGGATGGCACATCAGTTCAGTTACGCCATCAGATATATCGGCTAATATATTTGCCATGTTTTGAAAATTTATTGAATCAATGCCGAAAAATCGACCTTCGAAATAATCATTTGTCCTGACTCCTCTTGAGCGAACTTTTTCTCTCATCTCGGGATTAATGGTTCGAAGCGGCAGATTATAATTTAAAGCACTGAAAATAACCGCTTCCAGCACCTTTGGGTCGGTGTGTATGTGATGATGACTATCCAGATGAGTCGGCTCCAGGTCGAAACCCATAAAATGCCGTATCTGAGTTTCCATCTCAAGGATTATTTCCTCAACGGGGACATCATCGAAAATAACAACTCCATCATCATTGACCGGTCTTTTCTCTGTCTTGCGCTTGTGGAAATAACCGTTCTTGTCCACAAGATGCGGAATTTTCTCTTTCGGAAGAACGGATTTGCCGACTGTCAGATTCAGATGGACTCCGATATCAAGGCTCGGATTCTCCAAAAGCTCGATTATATCCGCCCTTTGGGCAAGGTTTATCATCACGGATGCGGATGTTACTACGCCGTTTCGATGCGCTCGGATTATTCCCTGTGAGACAGATCGAGTCAGGCCATAATCATCGGCGTGTATAATTAGCTGTTTTGCCATGATTTTTGAACGTTCCTCGATAAATGTATTTTGTATATTAGCATAGAGAATGTACAATTTTAACCGATGTACGATTTTTAAACTGGCTTAATTCGATTTTATCCATAGGAGACCAACAATGAAAGCGCTTACAAGAATCGCAATTCCACTTCTTCTTCTGTTCACATTGATTGCACTGGCTGGATGTAGTGATTCAAACGATGAAAAGAATCCCGATATGGTTCTTGAGATGGTTGATTTAATTAACGCTGAGCGAAGCGCAAACAGCTTACCAGCACTTACTCATAATCTCGACCTTTCCCATGTCGCGCAGCTGCATGCAGATGATATGGTCGCGCGTAATTTCCTTGGGCATGTCAATCCTGATGGCCACGATTATTTCTGGCGCGTAACCGACGCCGGAATCGCCTATGCCGGTTTGGGTGAGAATGTATCAGCCGGGCATTTCAATATGAAAGCCGCACATGACGCCTTCATGCTTTCGCCCGCACACCGTGACAATATTCTGCAAGTTGCGGCACAGGAGGTCGGTGTGGGCATTGCGCAGGGAGTGCCTAATAGTGATTACGGGCAATCGTTTTACGTCTGCGTTTTGTTTTTGCAGAGGGATTAGGAAAAGGGGGCAGGTTCCAAGTACTTGCCCTCTAAAAAAATCCTACTGTTCCCAAAGCTCTTGAAGAAAACGACTGTGTGGCACACCACGGCTTACAGAAGCAGCCAGATCACCATTTTTGTCATAATAGTAAATTGCGAAAATTGCCACTTCTCCACCTTCATCCTCGAAAACGCTAAAAGAGTAGTTTCCTGCATAGTTATCAAGTTGCTCAGCATTTTTAATAATTGAGTATGGAACTGGAGGTTGTGTGAGTTTTAAGTCATTCAATACATCATATTGACATTCAATAAAATCCACTTGTTGCATATCTGCATGAGTATAAGGATTGATCCATGCTTTTGGATTTTTCCTACCATAATAATTCAAATATTCATCAAGAGAATTAAGAACATTTTCATGGCTCTGAGCAAGAGCGTAATTATTCATCATTCTGTGTACCTGTGCACTAATTGTGGTAATTCGCGCTGTTTCAGAAGTATAGTCATCACCAAAATATCCTCTACGCCCGAGTTCAGCTGAATTAATGGCTTCGTTTAATTTATCACTGTCGATCTTTTCAAAATCATATATAGTACGTCCGTCTGTGTATATTTCTTCACGCTTCCCAATTCCACTTAAATAATAAAGTTCGTTAAAGTCATTTGTTGTTGAATCATATCCATCATCTTTTTCTCCAATATGCCTTAGAAAAGCCATGGCTTCATTATTTGACGCTATCAATATATCTCCAGGAGAATACTCAAGGCTTGTTTTAACATCTTCACCTGTATAAGGATTTCGTGGAATGTAAATTAATAATCCTTCATCTATAAGGGAGCGATAATTAAAAGGAAATGAATCAGAGTAAAGTAAGCGGCTATAATAATTATCACAAAGCAACTGGAATAATAATGTTTGAGAATTATCAAAGTCGCTATCATAATTTGGATTACCAAACTTGCCAGGATCGTCTTTCTCAGCTTGAAATCTTGTATCAGCGTATTCTACATCAAATGATTTATCAATTAGGTTAAAAACATCATCGTTTTCTACAGCATCAAGAAAAGTAATCTCATCTTGGGTGTAAGAGACGCTGTTTTGAGTTGATATCCGTATGTCGGATTTCGATTTGTTTTGGTTATTATCCGGTTGAATCCCGCCTATATCTTTTGTCCTGGTGCTACAACCAGTTAAAACCACTAATACTGTAATCCAAATGAGATATCCGTATGTAATATATTTATTCATTTTTCTCTCCTTATTAACTTCTTTAGCAGTTTGTATTGGTATTATGAGCTGGATGCCATATTAATAGGCAAGAGCCACCATGATTATGATTTGGTGGATCATGTGGTTCGATATAATTGTCTTCATCATTCAGATAATTTTCCCATCCACCATCGTTATAACCAGGATAAGGAACCACATCTATATCATCCTGAAATGGAGAGGAATAGTTGTAATAGCAGACTCGTGCAAATTTAATTTTTCTGTAACGACAAATATCCGCAACTTCAAAATACTGATAAGTACTATAAGTGCAAGATCTGTTGCTATAAATCTTAAAAGGGATTGTATTAGCACATTGGCTAACGGGGTTGATTGCTATTGTACTTGGCCAGACAAAAGGATAGTATATCTTTATTTTCTCATCTGCTCCACCATTAAGATTTGGTACCCAGACTTGATAAAACACTTCTGACAAACCTACATGGGTTGAAGTATATGCGGCTCCCTGCCAATTGTACCAATGGAAGTTGCCTGATGTTGTATAACAATTGTTGGTTTGCCCTGTATCAACTCCAGCACCAACTGGAGAAGATGTAAGCGGTAAAAACGATAATAAGAAAAACAAAAGAAGTGTGAACGATTTTGCTTTAAAAAAACTGCTACCTAAAGAGCTTCTCCTCAGCAAAAGTTTACGGAAAAATCGGGGGGGGGTAACGTTCATTTTAGAACCTCCAGCATTTAATTAAGTTTTTATATAATATCACGTAATCTAACACCATAGTTTACATTTTATTTAATAAATGTCAAGATTTATCTACTATTCATTCTCCCATACTTCAGCAATTTCGGGGTATTTTTTGAACATTTCGCGGAAGTAGTCCTTTATTTCTATCAGACGTTCAGCTGTTTTCGCCTCCATTCTCAAAACCAACGCCGGGACATTTGAACTCGCGCGAGCCAGTCCCCAGCCGTCTATCATTTTAACCCTCGCGCCGTTGACTGTATTGACATCAAGAATCTCGCCGTTGCCCTCAAGCGCCTTGAAATCCTTGATAAGTTCATCAACGACTTTATATTTAACCTCATCCCCGCAATGGACATGAATTGTGGGAGTCGCGACATAGTACGGCGTCTCATCAATAATCTCCGACACTTTTCTGTCATCGGCGGCGAGGTATTCGAGCAGTCTGAATCCGGAATATGCTGAATCATCAAAACCGTACCAGTTATCCATGAAGAAAATATGACCGCTCATTTCACCGGCGAGCGCGGCTTTTTCCTCGTGCAGTTTCGCTTTGATATGCGAGTGCCCGGTTTTCCACATAATTGGCGTACCGCCGTGCGCGATTATATCCTCCGCGAGAGCGTCCGAGCATTTGACATCGAAAATTATCTTTGCACCGGGTTTTTTCTTGAGTACCGACCTTGCCAGTAGAATCATGTAACGGTCAGGCCAGATGATACCGCCTTTTTCATCGACCATTCCCAGACGGTCCCCGTCGCCGTCGAATCCAAGCCCCAGATCGGAACCTGTTTCAACGACTTTGTCGCCGAGGATTTTCATAAATTTGAGTTCAGCCGGATCGGGGCTGTGGTTGGGGAAATTCCCATCCGGCTCGCAGAATAGTTCGACCACCTCGAATCCCGCCGCGCGATACAACTCGGGAGCGAATAATCCCGCTGAACCGTTCGCGCAATCGACAACAACCTTGCGTTTTCCTGTTACATTTATTCTTTTAAGGACATCCTCTTTATACGCCGGAAACACGTCCTTTTTATCGGATTTGCCATTCCCCTGGGCGAATTCTTCAGTCTCGGTGTATTTTTGAATTTCCCTGACTTCATCGCCAATCAGCGTGTAGCTTTTTCCAAATGCGAACTTGAATCCATTCCACTCTTTGGGGTTATGGCTCGCGGTAATCATTACGCCGCCCGGACTGTCGAAATAATACTGGCCCCAGTACATGAGAGGTGTCATTGTGAGTCCAATATCGTAAACATCAACACCTGTGGATAGAAGCCCGTTAATCATCGCGGCCTGAAATGCCGGTCCGGTCAGGCGGGCATCATAACCCACAACCGCTTTGTCCGCTCCGCGTTTGCGCAGGAAAGTGCCGTACGCTTTCCCCAGCAGTTCAACCACCTCCGGGCTTAACTGCGACCCGTCCGCGATTCCTCTGATGTCATATTCTCTGAATATGCTTTTTTCGATTTGTGCCATTTTTCAACCATCCGTTTTAGGATTAAATCTTAAAGAGATTATGTATTTTAGCATAAAAGGAAACCTCTATGTATATTTGAATAATTGGATTCCGGGTCAAGTCCGGAATGATAAACGAATGTCATTCCGGCGAAAGGGCTGGTTGAAAAAGCTATATATGTAGGGGCAAACCTTGTGTTCGCCCCTACAGTAAGGGATAAAAAAGGCTTTTTCAACAGCCCAGAAAGCCGGAATCCATTTCCCCTTCAGAGAGTTTCTCCCATATTAAATCGGCAATTTGTGGCGGTCTGATTAGGAATATTATTTTAGTCATTTTCGTGTGGGATTAAATCAGATACACACTAAATGAAGCCTGAACGGCGATTTTATTAACGGTAATAGTGTTTGCCGGAAATATCTATTTTTTTGCCCGGAGGGTTTTGATGTCATCCGAAGAATACAGTTTTCGCGACGAATTGATGGAAAAGATAAAGAACGGCGGCGATCTAAAGGGATTTGATTTCTCAGGCAGGTTTCTTCCTGGAATCAAATTTTACTATCGCCATAAAAAAGGCGAGGACCCGATCGTGCCTGACATGACAGGCGCGAATTTCTCCGGCGCGATGCTTCATAATTGCGATTTCCTCGATGGCAATCTTCAAAACGCGAATTTTGAGGGTGCGGATTTAAAAGGCAGCTATATTTTTGGCGCTGACCTTCGTGATGCGAACTTTACGAAAGCGTTTATTAACAACTGTCACATTTACGGCAGCAATTTAAACGGTGCCTGCTTAAACGAGGTAAAATGCCATGAATCGCTTGTAAGCGCGTGTGAACTAAACAAATGCGAGATGCTTGGCGCGGATTTCACAGGATCATCTTTCAAGGACAGCAATATTGTGGAGTCGAACCTCGCATACTCCAATTTCACCGATGCCTACATGGAGGGCGCGCGGCTTGTCTATTCAAAACTCCGTAACGCGAATTTCACAAAAGCGGTTTTGTTCCGCGGTGATCTGGGCAAGGTGGATGCCCGTTTCGCGATTTTCAGAGGAGCTGTGCTTGGTAAGTATGACACTGAAGTAGGGCAGTTTTACGGCGCGAACATGGGACGCGCTGATTTCACCAACGCTGATTTCAGAAACGCTGAGCTTGTTGGAGTGAACATGCATTCCGCGATTGCCCATTCCGCCAATTTCAAAAGCGCGAATCTTCGCAGCGCTAACCTGTGTAACCTGAAAATCAACGAGAAAACCAATATGTTTGACGCAAACCTGGTCAGGGCGCGGATTAAAAACGTCGATTTCTCACGCCTGAGGCTTGGCGGAGCGAATTTGTTCGAGACTATGATTAATTTCGAGGAAATCCCGCAGTCAATCTGGGAGGAGCAGCAGGGTGATTTCATGCAGGCGTGGGAGGCGTACTCCCAGCTGAAAACCAATTTTAAATCGCTTGGAGACAGGCGCGGCGAACGGTGGGCATCCAAAAAGGAACGACGACTCCGTGGAGTTTGCAGACGGCTTATGCAGAAGAATCAGAGAGAAAAAGCGGTAGCGATGAAATAGCAATCACTGTAACCCGGCGTCCCCTCGCAGGGGTTTTACCAGGCTACATATAAACAAATCAAAGAAACCCGGGAAAGGGCATTTCCCGGGTTTCGCTGTTTGTTGATCCTGAAGTCCTGTAACCCGGTTTCTCATGAAACTGTCTTAGAACTAGTAAACATCTAGAAAATATCCTGTGAATATCTAACAATTTTGTGCTGCGGGCATCCTCTCGACTTTCGACATTTATTTGCTTTCTGTATTTTGTGGCTCTGGGCAATATGGTACGTTCATTGGAAAAGAAGCGACTTTAAATTCGGCTGTGTTTTTATTTGAGTGTAGTAAAACAACAAGATATCGAATTTATAAACCTCGGGTGCCGCCCACACATCACGTCTTTTTGTGATTTGTGGGTGAAATGCGTAACTTCGCTGCAAACACCCATAAAGCCGGGACGGCTGTATGGGCGGCACCCGGTTTAATAGTATTTAGGTAGCCTTAAATGTCGAAAGTCGAGCTTTCGGGCTTGTTGAAAAAGGGATAGGTTTCAATGTAACCCGGAATGCCTTTATTAAAAAAACATGAATCAATTCTGCAACGTTCGCAGGCATTCCGGGGTTCCGCATAGATAGCCACTTCCCCGGCATGCCTGATTCACGTTATAGATAATTGTTGCTTTTGTCCGGGACGGCATGACCGGGCTACGGGGGAAATAGGCTTTTTCAACAGCCCCCAGGATGCCCGCAGCACAAAATTACTGGTTATTTGTACATTTCAATTAATTCTGAGTCGGGATATGCTTCGCTATTCTCAGAATGGCAATTTTAGCCGTTTTCCGGCGTTGTGAATCAGGTTAAATCAATTGTGAAATACTATTATCTCCATTTTGATCGTTTGTATTCCAGATCATCATTCTGGGTACCGAGCGCCATGTTTTTCTGCCAACTGTAATACAGCGACAAAGCCGTCCGAACTCGAATGGGTGTTTCATAAGGGTTGAAAGGAAATCGAAGAATATCATCCGCTCCATTTTTAGTGTAGTAAGCGGCTTCGGGGAAGTGTTTTTCATCCGATGCGATTATAAACGGTATTCCTTTTAGATCACGATTCGTGCGTACCTTTCTTAGAAAATTATGCCCTTCATTTTTGGCAATTGAAACATCTAAAATAACAAGTTGAATGTTCTTGCCGCAAAGTATTTTCCATGCCCTTGATGGATTCAAGGTGGTAACAATATTGTAATTGGCTTCCTGCTGCGTTTCCTTTAAAACATCGCGGAATCCATCGTGGATGTTAACCTGACCTTCAACAAGCAGAATATTCTCTCTTCTAGATGCTGTTTTGTTCTGTGTGAATGTGAAAAGAAGATTCGATGCCGTGGATCTGCTCTCGGCTACCGGCACCACCAATTCTGTTCTGGCAAGTTTAAGTACCTTTAATATATGCGGCGTTGGTGAACACAACGCAACTTTAACCCCTTGGGACCTGATGTATTTAAACGTGTCCATGAAAGAGGATACGCCAACGGAGTTGATGTATTCAACACCAGACAAATCCAGTATCACGCCTGAACACAAACCATCCATGGCTTTGTCAAATCCAGGCATGGGAATTTTGGATCTTTCAGTAATCGAACCATAGTATGACACTACCATTATAGCGCCATTTCTTTTTGCATGATGAGTAAACATCTTTACTCCTCAAACCTTCTCGTTACGCTGTTTCCTCATATTCCCTAGCATTATACTATACATTTTAAGGTTATATAGTGCAAGACTTATACAAAGAAATTCACTTCCTCTGGATTTTATCTGATTTATCGTCAAGATTTTAGGTTCCAAAAAAAGAGAAAAGTTACGATATTTTCCATAGAAAACTCTTGTATCTTTCTGTTAGATGTTGTAAACTTCAAATTAGTTGTTCCTGTGGCCAATACACTGAGGTGTATTATACCACATTAATTTTGGAGGTTCATATCATGAACTGTCGATTTCTCTTCATTGCATCATTGTTGATTGCCATTGCAGTTTCACTGTCCGCCTGCTCCGGCGGCGATGGGCCATTTGATCGATTCACAGCTCAGGCGCTCGATTCGGATGGCAACCCGCTCGATGGCGTAGCTGTGCTTGTAAACGGATCCAATTCCGGAATCACAAGCGATAACCAGGGATTTTTTCAGATTGACGAATCTTATTTTTCAAAGGGAATAAATTCCGTCAACCGTGTGAGTATCGGCGAAAGGGGAATTGTGCTCGCATCACGGGAGATTGTGCCTTCACATACTCGAAATGTAATCTTCCAGTTCCCCAAATCGAAAGGGCCGACCGGCGCTGTTACCGGTTACGTTTATAATGATTATTCCACAATGCCGCTTTCTGATGCCAAATTGATTCTTATGAACGAGAAACTGGGGCTGTTTCAGTGCATTAGCCATAGCGAGGGATATTTTAATTTTTTCAACATCCCCGAGGGCAATTACCGCCTGACAGTGCGCGCGGAAGGCTATCATGCGGGAATCGCCATGATTAGGGTTGATGCCGATGGTTTGACATACCAGGGCGTTTCACTCCAACCCCAAAACAAAGCACGATTCGAAGAGGGAGTCATGGTTTCCGGATATGTTCTGGATACTGACACACAGGCTCCAATATCGGGAGTGTCGTTAACAATGACTGTTGACACAGGTTATATCGGAATGCCTGAACCATGGATGGATGATCCTGACAACAGCAATCCGCTCCCCGATGATTGGGAAGAAGGCTCGCCGGGATATGGTATTTCATCTCCCGCGCCGCCACGATTTGACTCACAGTATCAGGAAACCGAAACAAACCAGGACGGCTATTTTGAATTTGCCGACCCGGCAATTGGTTACGGTATCTTCCTCAACTACTGGAAAGATGGTTACACAAGCGACAACGAGTATTTTGATATCTATGACGCCAACGAGGATTTGTCGCTGAACCTTACACTCAAGGCTCTGATAATGACATCCGCGACAGGAAAAGTCATTGACGATGAGGGCGAACCGATCAAAGGCGCGTATGTGGAATTCATATTCGCGGGTGAGGAAATTAAATACTACGAGGGTGGTTCTGAATTCGGGATGCCATCTGATCCGGGCTGGGATGGTTATGAAGACGCTGCGACCAGCTCAAGAGGAGGCGGCGAACCGCAGGCTCCTCCGGGAATGAGTGATCCTGACAACCAGAATCCGGTCGATAACCCGATAATGCAGCGTTATCGATGGGAACATCAGCATGAACGGGAAGGCTCATATTTCGGCGGATTAACAGGATTCTTTGCTGTGAACACGGATGATCAGGGCGAATTCACAATCGATGAACTTCCAGTCGGCGCGTATTACTATTTCGTCTCGGCATATAAACACCAGAGCGACAGCGGCAATCTTGAGGTTGTCGAAAATCCCGACGCGAATGATTTCGAGTTTGTTCTTCCGGGCATACCCGTTGGCTCGGTTACAGGCGTCGTTGTGGATGAATTCGGCCAGCCAATTCCGGATGCTCTTGTGAACTGTGTCCAGCCGAATATAGATCCTTTCGCATACACAAACGAACTCGGCGAATACAGAATCGACAACATTCCGGTTGGTCATTGGATTGTCAGCGCGTTCAAGTACGGCTACATCACAGAATCGTTTAATCCCAATATCGGAGAGGATGAGGTTGTAACAATCGATTTTGCGATTCATTCCTATGAACCGCCTGTCGTTACAACTGTCCATTTCACCGGACAGGTTCTGGAGAGCATGAGTTCGGAGGGAATCGACGGCGCGCGAATGATTTTCACGACCGCCGATAACCAATTCTTCAGCGATACCACCAGCGGCGCTAATGGCTACTATCACGTTGAATTAATTCCAACCGAATATAACGTTCTCATCCAGCATCCCGATTTCCAGGATCTCTACATGAGTTTCTGGGTCGATACACTCTACCCCGAATATGATTTCTGGATGTGGTCGATATACGGCAGCAACGGTCCATGGGGCGGAATCATGCCCGGCGGCGGAATCGGATTTTTGGATGAGGGAGGCCCAACCGGCGCACCACAGGAAGGCGGCGGTTACGGCGGCGGTGACGGCACCCCATTCGACCCGGATGAAATATTCGACGGCAGACGCGATGGTTAAAACGTAGTATAAAAATACAACCGTAACCCGGCGTCCCTTCGCCGGGGTTTTTCCTGGGAAAGGATTCCCTGGTTACATATTAAAAAACAACCCGGACATAACAGTCCGGGTTTTTTCAATGGCGAGTATATAGTTTTCTCTGTTCATCTACTCAAACTGGGGGATGAAATCATTTTCGAACTTTTCGAATAAAACGTAAAGTGGATGGTCAGGATAAGGATATTCATCTACGCATTTATGAATAGTCCACACATTTTCTCTCTGGTTTGGTTCACGAATGAGCAGGCTGAAAGCATACTCACCTGAACAAACAGGGTCGAAAATTGTAATAGCCTCAATTGGAGGCGGGTACATGCCTTCATACTCAAATCCGTTAAAAAAATAATCGCTGTTCTGAGATAAGACATTAAAAATATCCTGTATTTCTGATGCAGTGAAATTATGTGTATATGCATTGCTCTGCAGGGGCGTACCACTAGTTTGCAGTAATTCTCCTTGATAATCGTTAATGGACGATAACAGTAAATTGCCATTGTATTCCCCTGCTGAAAAGCTTAGCCTGGCCCAGGGTTTACCGTAATCAATCAGTATGCCTGCAAAGTTTTGTGTATCGTTGAGAATTTCATTGAATCTTGCAG
>JAGGVT010000204.1 GCA_021157815.1 bacterium
CTGCTAACCTGCTAACCTGCTAACCTACTAACCTGCTAACCTGCTAACCTGCTAACCTACTAACCTTTTTCTGTAAACAAAAAAGCCCTCCGCAATCGGAGGGCTTGTTTTATTCTTTTCAGGTCAATATTATTCGATAACGAAGACTGAACAATATGGAAGCGTGCCGTCTGTGTGCGTCACAAAGATGTCAGCGTTGCTGTCATCAACGTCCATGTATGCCACATCTCCAATAAGCTCGGAAGCATTGATAACATCAACCAGTTCGCCATCAGGTATGAACGGGTCGAAAACTTCCAGTGTGCCGTTGTCGAGGAGGATTGCAACCCAGTCGTTGTACTGGACTTTTCCATCGACATCAAGCGGAGGACTCTGCAACGGGATAAGCTCGATATCGAGAATCCCAGCAGTATCATCTGATGGAATGTAGGCATCAAGAAATGCGACGGCATCCTTGTCATACCATGCGACTATACTTCCGCCAGTGCCCGGACCATTGTATGCCCAGTACTGCATCGGGAAAATCGGATCCTGGCTGGCATCCATACCTACAATCTCGTTCATTGGAGGATTTGTAACTCGCCACAGACCCCAGTCAGTGACGAAGTTCGTTCCGTCAAAGTATGGAGCAGCGTTCGCGCCCATAAGTCCAACTTTGTACCAAGTCTGTGTATCGTCCATCATAACTGTACCGGCCCAGAATGAACCAAGAGGAAATGTGAATGCGCCGTTGTCAGACTCATCCCACACATCGCTTCCCCTGGGGCGCTCAGTTACATATTCATCACTGAGAGCGATATAAGCGACAGCAATGTTGTCAAGGATTCCGGCAAGAGGCATGAAGTATCCGATTGCGCAATCGCATCGCTGATAGTTGCCGTTCTGATCAGGACCAAGTCCCTGGTGAGGATCAACCCATGTTCTGAAGACATATCCGTTGTCCGCGCCATCAATCCTGCCTGCTGGCATTGGATCATCGGGAGCTGGATGCGGATTTTCAGGATCCTCATCCCATGGAAGATATCCGTATCCGTAGAAAACGCCATCTGTAAGACCAAGGTCAGCCCTTACTACCTGATGGAATTCATCATAAAGAAGAACGCCATCCCAATCGGGAATGCCTGAGTCTATAACACAGATGTCGGTTCCGGGTGCCGGATACTGTTCGAATACTGTCATGTCAACATTGCCTCGAGTTGAGTCAAGTGCCCATGCTCCCGGACCTGGACCCTCTTCGACTGTCGCCATGAATTCTTCATAGATTACTCGACCTGTGCTGTCATCTTCAGCCGCGGCGAGGAGCCAGTAGTCACCAATCGGCGCACCGAGATCATTTGAAATGGTGCCGCTGAAGATAAACTGGTTTGGCTCAGTCGGATGCGGGCCTGAGTATGAAAGGCTGGTTACTCCAGTGAACAGGTCCGGTCCTTCGATGGATACATTAATCGGCTGTCCGGTTCCCTGCCAATCGAGAACTGTAATGTCAACTGAAGCATTTCCACCTGTTGGTGAAAGACCTGAACCGACGATAGCTTCTGTTATCTCGGCAGGCTCTATGACATTGTCTGTAATCGGGCTTGGCGCGGCTGGAAAGTTGGTGCTGACATCAACTACCAGAATAAAGGAAAAACCGCCACCACCAAATCCTGTAATATCCATTTGCCACCGCAGGGTCTCCTGGGTTACACCAGTAGATGACCAAACGCGGAAAGGCTGGCTTTTGAAGTAGGAAACAAATGGATTTACATTTCCATCGAGTCCCTTGTCCCAAAGATCGGTGTAGCCATCCGGCTCAAGGAGAACCGAGTTATTGGCAAGTACGCCAAGTCCGGGATAACCCATGCTGACGCCTGCTCTTGCAGGTAGAACAGCGATTGCTCGCGCGTCATAACCATCAATACCGGAGCCTGGATACGGATGCTGAAGCTTGATATCCGCCCAGAAATTCGGTGTCCAGCCGAAGCCGGTGATGGAAAGAACGTTTTTGAGATCGCTGATTGGAAAGTGATAGCTTCCGACACGATCAACTGTTGTCAGTGAGCAGGTTTCCGCTACCGGATCAATGTTGATTTGGTAGGCGGCAATCATTGTGCGACCCTCTTCTGATGCAATACCGAATGATGCCGGCATGTTTGTATCCGGATCAACTGGACCGGTTCCAGAACACGCTGCAATCGAAAACACCATTCCAAGCATCAGCATGAGAATCATTGTCGACCTGAGGAGTTTCATAATTGTAAAGACCTCCGTAAACCATAGAGTAAACAATTTTGCTTAATAGTAAAAATTTCTTTATTCAAAACTTGTCCTGAAATCACATTCTGACAAGGTAAATAAATATAACGCATAATCGTAAAGCCAAATTTATTGGCTAAATGATTGACATAATTGTAAACGAATTTCATCAATACTGCAATAGTTGGCACCTATTTTTTCGGTAAAAATTAATAGTATTCCTCATAAAACCGCCTTCCGCTTTCCATTGTCTTTTTGATAGCGATTTAATCATACTTAATCACATTATAACATTGAAAAGTATCATTATACTAATATCTGATTATCTGACAATCCAGCCAAATTGGTAAAAAGCCATTTACAGATATAAGCCAGCCTGATTTCATTATTGGATTTAGAAATAATCATCAACCTCTTATCGTTTTCGATATTGTAGAATATCTTTATTCGCTCCCCAGAATTATTTGATGCGGTTTTAAACGAAAATAATTATCAAAGTGAAAAAAATCAAGCAGTTTAAAAGACAGGTCTTGGCGAAACGTTTCCATAATCGGGTTTAATTGTAAACCGTCAATCGGATAGTGTCCCGGAAAAGCATCCGAATATTCGCACGTCATCAATTAAAAACCCGGCGTTTCCGTCCCGTGTCGGTTGAGCGTATCATGTAAAAACAATTGCCCTCAGCATACGTGATATAAATAGTTCCTGTCGAAGTTAATGCAATGCCAACATAATCCTTGAGGATTTCCTCTGAGGTGCTGTGCACGATTTCAGGAGATGGCCATGTGGCGCCATTGTCTGTCGATTTGGCATAACCGATTTTCCAAAGTGAGTTCAATCTCAAGGACTGTTCCCACGACCCCAAACATTTCACCAGAACAATAAACATATTACTATTTTAGAAATAATGTTTATTTCCATGTATTGGCACCACATCGCAAATCTTTTAATTGTGTCAGACACTTTTTATTTAGCCTGTATTGATGGTAATTAGACGGCATTTCAAACGGCGATATGGCAGTTTCTTGTTCAAGGTTTTCACGAAACCTGGCAAATGATATTTAACGCAAACACATAATCATCAGCAGAACGCTTTCTTTTAACTTGGGACTACAATATTTGCTGGGTAATAGTGAGGGAATATGAACATATTAAATACGCGATAAGATTAGTATTAATCAGTCATATAAAAAGTGTCTGACCCAATTAACTCGGAGTGAGAAACTGGTTTCATCGAAAATCTTAAATATGTTGTATAATAATTCCCGTTTGATTGATTGTATTTCTTTCAAACATCATATCAGGAGTCTGAACTATGAACTGGGGACTTGAAAATCGGCTTTCTAAAATATTTCGCCCGGACACCGGCAGAACAGTAATGCTGGCAGTTGATCACGGGTATTTCCTTGGTCCGACAAGCGGATTGGAGAAGCCAGCCGTAACACTTGAACCGCTTTTGGAATACGCCAACGCTTTGATGCTCACCCGCGGCGTTCTTAGAAAGTGCGTACTGCCTGAAAAAGCTCCGCCAATCGTTCTACGAGTATCCGGCGGGACAAGCATTTTAACCGAACTCAGCCACGAGGGTCTCACCGTGGATATCGAGGATGCGATTCGCCTTAATGTTTCCGCGATTACACTTTCCATTTTCGTTGGCGCGAAGGGTGAACGGGAATCGCTTCTCAACCTCGCAAAACTGGTGGATTTGGGCGAGAAGTACGGCATCCCTGTTCTAGCAGTTACAGCGGTTGGCAAGGATATGGTTCGTGATGCTCGCTATCTGGGGCTGGCATGCAGGATAGCGTCTGAAATAGGCGCGCATTTCGTTAAAACATATTATTGCGATGGTTTTGAAAAAATAGTCGAGAACACCCCTGTACCGATAGTTATAGCCGGCGGGAAGAAGGTTTCCGAAACTGAGGCGCTTGAACTTGCTGCAAACGCGATCAAGGCGGGAGCGAGTGGAGTGGACATGGGCAGGAATATTTTCCAGTCGGAGAGTCCGCAGGCGATGATTAAAGCGGTAAACGCTGTTGTTCATGACGGTGTCGATGCGCAAAAAGCGTATCAGATTTATGAAAGTAATCGATAAAAAATGGATTCCGGGTCAAGCCCGGAATGACAATGTTCGGGCTGACAATGTCAGATGGGAAATAATAGTAGGGGCAACCCTCTGTGGTTGCCCTCAAATTGGGCGTA
>JAGGVT010000001.1 GCA_021157815.1 bacterium
CCCACCGTAAAAAAAGGGGACAGTCCACATGAGACTTCAAATCAGATGTTATCAATATATTATGCTGAAACCCCTTATTTATACTGTGTTTATTCACTTTGTTGGGACAGTCCCCTTTTTTTACTCAATCCAAACTCAACCCACACGATTTATTGAAGACTCTCTTAATTATATACACACACACACTAATGCGCAAGTGGTTTTCGCAAATTCTGCTCAAGTTGTCTGACATCAATGTTTTGACAAATTCCACCTCCACTATTTTACCGAAAAACTTACTTTTTCTATTCCTTAATATACCCTCTTCATTTTTAACAACTTAATTCGGATATTATTCTGGTGGGAAATATTTCCCAGTATTTTTATCAAGGAGTCCGACACCCTACATTAGGACACTCAAGGTGTCGGACACCAACTTATTGCCCATTTTGATCCTTCTGATTTTACCGAAAACATACCTCAACTCCAACCTTAAACTATCCTTCACTTTCAGATGCCTTAACTGGATATTATTCTGATAAGGTAAATTTCACTATCAAAACTGATTGCATATTGAGCGAAAGCAGCGTTTCAGGTGTCAGATATTATTAAGCATGGTAAAATACCAATGGATAATATGATCTATTAGACGCATCTGAAACACAGGCGAGGCTTTTATATGGCATTATTACGGACATTGGCAGCAATATTATTCGTTCCTTTCCTATTCGCGGGAGCTTGCGGTAAATCAACGCCTCCCGTTGACCCGCCCGTTAAACCGGAACCAAAGGTTTATGAGGTCAGAGCGACCAATTCAATGGTCAAGATTTTGCCCATATTCGACCTTCTTGACTTTGAGTCAACTTTTCTTGTTGAGGCTGCTCGCGGTGAAGACGAACCATTTCAGGTTGTTCCTGTTCTGATTGGCGGTACAAAGGACATTCAGGATGTTTTCGCCTATTCATCCGACCTTATGATGGGGGATAACGTTATTTCAAAAGACAACATTTCGCTTTATAAGGAACACTACGTTTTAATCACCGAGCCAAGCGATGCCGGCGGGGATGTCGGACTCTGGCCCGATGCTCTTGCGCCGCTGACAACTCCTTTCGATGTTGTCTATAATCTCCCTTCTCCTTTATGGGTTGATATTCATATTCCGGATGACGCCGTTGCGGGAGTGTATTCCGGTACGATAGAATTCGAATCCTCCGACGCCGGTAACTTCTCCTTCGAATATTCCCTGGAAGTCTGGGATATTACAATGCCCAAAAGACTCTATTTAAAAGCGAATTTCGGTCTTGACCAGGAGGATATTGAATGGGCGCATGGGATGGATGAGAACGGTCTCAGTACGCCTGAGGGAATTGAGATTGCGAGAAACTACGCGCATTTTATGGCTAAAAGATATATTTCGGTGCATGGAGTTCCTATTATGAAACCGGAACACATGCTGAAAGCTGACAAGAGAAGTTTCTTTATTGATTTCACCAGAATGGAAGAGGATATTGTTACTTTCCTCGATGGTTACGACCTTCCATGTTTTTATTTCCCTCTGACTCGCTTTGATTTATATCCCGATGGTTTTATTGGCAATAATGATGCGTTGTTTGAACCTGATTTCAACGCTCGATTCCTTGATTATGTCAATCAGGTATCCGAGTATCTCGATAAGCGCGGATATCTGGACCGCGCGTTTGTTCTGTTTGTGGATGAGCCATACACCGTGCAGCATTATGAGATGATTATTGATTCGTCCAACCTTCTAAGGCAAGCGAATCTTTATCCCAAATTGATGGTTACCGAACAGCCGGCTCCGCAGGGAGCGTCATTCCCTCCGCTTTTTGATTATGTTGATATCTTCACCATGAATATAAGGGTTTTTTGCTGGGCTTCTGAGGAGGATGCCAGAGCAGGCGCTGAAAATAACGAGGAATGGATTTACTCAAATACGAGTGTTCATCCCTATCCAAGCTATTCCATCGACAAGCAGGGCGTGCAGCCAAGATTGTTTGTCTGGTTCGCTTACCAGCATGGATTTAAAGGAATATTCTACAGCTCGGCAAATGACTGGTCGAAAACCAATCCTTATGAGAATGCTCTTACTTTCGGTCACGGAATGGGCAACGGATGCAACAATATGCTGTATCCCGGATTTTTGTGCAATCAGTACACCGGACAGGACAATGTCGATGGTCCTCTCACTTCCATGAGGTTGGAACATACACGTGATGGCCTTGAGGACGCGCAACTCCTATATATGCTTGGGCAGGGCGAACCTGTTGAATCAGCGAATGTACTGATACCAAGTTGGGAGGAATATTGTACGGACCCGGAGGAGTTACTTGCCAAGAGACGGGAAATCGCAAACATGATAATGGGAGAATAAGTTAGCAGGTTAGCAGGTTAGCAGGTTAGCAGGTTAGTAAGTTGGCAGGTTAGTAAGTTGGCAGGTTAGTAAGTTAGCAGGTTAGTAAGTTGGCAGGTTAGTAAGTTAGCAGGTTAGTAAGTTAGCAGGTTAGTAGGTTAGTAAGTTAGTAAGTTTAGCAAGTCAGCAGGTTGGAGCAAAAAAGGGGACTGTCCCAACAAAGTGAATAAGTGCTGTATAAATGAGGATTTACAGCATAGTATATTGGTAACTACAGATTTGAAGCCTGTTGTGGACTGTCCCCTTTTTTGCGTATGCAGCAGAATAATCACAGGTGATGAGGAAATAATGAAATATAATAGAAATGCAATACTGATGATATTAATAAGCAGCATGGCAGTATTTATGGTGTCATGCGGATCAGGTAACCCATCAACTCCCGGTGGAGGTGCACCGAGTAAACTGTTTCACAGATGCCTTGGTGTCTGGAAAGTGGAATTCGATATTGAGCATCATCAGATAGATGTTATCAAACAGACTAATCAGAACTATCCTGTTGATTCCTGGTTGCCAGCGCCCCAATTCAAATACATTGATTTCAATTTCGAGACCAATATCATTGATGTCAATGTGGTGGTTGAAAACTCATTTGAAACGGATGCGCATGACCCGCGAATGATTTTCTACACCGATGGCTCAAATAATATGGTGCAGGATTATGACCATTTAACAGCTTTGTACGACATTCCCGGCGGCGAAGTGCTCAACCCGTTCAAGTATTTCTGCAAGGATGAACCGAGCAGGATTTTTAAAAGCAAATCGGTTTACACGGAGAATATGCAGATTCTGCTGCCTGATGTCGAACCGATTCCGGAAATGCTGATTGGATTTGAAGCATCCCAGGGTCAGCATTGCGTTGAACCTTATGCCTTCGCTAATTTCAAGTCGGGATTTGTGTATCCTCAGAAGGGTTCAAGTGGCTTTTATGAAATCGATGTTTACGACTGGCAGAATAATGTTAATAACGTAGCAGTTTATTGCCCTGAAATTACGGGTCGATCATATGAGAGCTTTACGAATACCATCGAGAACACCTGGTCAGTTAACCTTATCAATTACAACGAGGCTCCGGCAGGTGAGTATCAGGCAATAATAATGGCCGGATCAGATGATGCAGGCCTTCTGGTTCTGGCGGAAATGGTGACAATCACAATTCATCAGGACCTTGTCCCGCCAAGATGGGTAGCAACGGAAGGGCTTGTAAACGCGACAGCTGGAAATGGAATTGTCAATCTTTACTGGGGTATGGCGACCGATTACGAAAGCCCCCAGCCAATCAGATATCTTGTCTATGTGGATCAGGACGATTATCCCTGGGATCAGGAACCTATTGAAAGAAACTGGCACGACCCGTATACAGTCACCGGCCTGACAAACGGAATCACATACTACTTCGGCGTAAGATGCCGCGACACAGCCGACCCGCCTAACATAGACACAAACACAGTTGTCCTGGCACAAACCCCGAAGGAGTAAATCTGGATATGATAAAAAATAACTGAGAATATTCGACAATGGTAGTAAAAAGGGGAATGTCCCAACAAAGTGAATAAACACCGTATAAATAAGGGTTTACAGCATAGTATATTGATAACGTCAGGATTGAAGCCTTATGTGGACGTACCCCATGATTGGGGAATGCCCCTTTTTCCGGATAGAACGATTCGATATTCACTTTCAATTCATGTCTGATAAATATCAACAAGCCGGTATATTCTCTATTAATCAGCAATACGGTTATTGGTCTCTAACTTAACCGGCCACTAATGAAAAAAAACATGAATCAATTCTGCAACGTTCGCAGGCATTCCGGGGTTCCGCATAGATAACCACTTTCCCGGCATGCCTGATTTACCCAATAGGCAATTGTTACTTTTGTCCGGGACGGCATGACCGGGTTACAGTGGAAATAACCTTTTTCAACAGTCCCTATTAATACACGATTATCAGATGATGAAGAAAATCACGGGGACAAAAACTCGGATATAGGCAATGTGCCGTCGGAACGTGATTCCCGCTCGCGGCGTGTCTGTTTACCGCAGCGTGAATCGTCCGAATGTTCTGGCGCAGTTGCCGAATCCCTTTTTGCACTGGCAGATGTCAATCTTGTATCGGGAATATGACATGCTTCGAACGGAGCGAGTCGCGGTTCACAGGCTGATGAGACGCATCTGCCATGATATGCCTGAGGTGCAGTGTCTGACAAGCATTCCCGGGATTGGTTGTCTGATTGCGCACATACTGGTTGGATGGATTGTACATCCTGATCGATTCGCTTCCCGCAGCAAACTGCCTTTATTATTCATGGCGTTGAGGAACAGAAGCTCCAACAGATGTATTGCCTTGTATTACAGGCTCGAATTACCAATACGAGATTTAGGCCCGGAATGATACGCAGGCGGTGTGAAACAGGCAACAATCATTCAATGATAATTGTGTGTAGTTCCCCTGTCTTTCAAGGTTGTATTATGCTCCTGCAAAATCATAGAATTCGTAGGGTTGGGAGAAGTTTGCCTATTGCTTTTGCCCTTTACAGATGTGGGTGAAACGTGGCTGTTGAAAAAGCCCTATTTATCACATACCGTAGGGGCGAACCTTGTGTTCGCCCCTACGATTGATTAATTGTTTTTATAAATCAGGCTTTTTCAACAGCTACAAGCCGGCCGCGTTCCCAGAGGTTTTTGTTGATTTTAGTAATCTAAAAACACTTGATAAACACCTGTAATAGTTATAATATTGACATGTTGCTTTTAGCCCATTTATTTTTTCATGGTAAGATATTTAAGAGGTTTACTTAAATGAAACTCGCAAAAACACTGCCAATCCTTTTGCTTGTGATGGTTTTCACCATCTCCACAATCGCATGCTCGAAAGGCAAATCACCTGTCGAGCCGATGATTAATGATGCTGTTGATAATTCACCGGACACGCCGATATCATTCGGCACGGAGTCTGATAATCGCAATGTCCTTTGTGTTTATGATTGCGTGATTGACCCCGTTACCAAAACATTCACGATTGAACCAGCAAATCGTAGCGGTGAATATCACTTTCCGCTGACTCAATTATATCCCAACGTACTACAAATAACCGGTTACGGCTGGACTCCCAATTTCTGGGCGGATATCAAACTCGAGCATCCGTTTCCAGGTAGCGGCATCGATGGTTTCGACCCTCGTGTAATCGCGATTCTCCCCGCAAATCCGGGTGTTAGTTTCAACTATCCGATTTTCAATGTCCAAGCGAATAACTCAGTTGTGATGGAGCC
>JAGGVT010000200.1 GCA_021157815.1 bacterium
ACAACGAGTTCAATCGCGGATTTAGGGTATTCACTTACGATTCATGTCTGATAGATACCAATAAGCCGGTATGTTCTTTATTAATCAGCAATACGGTAATAGGCCTCTAATTTAACCGGACAGTAGTGTACTAACCTACTAACCTACTAACTTGCTAACTTGCTAACCTGCTAACCTACTAACCTGCTAACTTACTAACCTGCTAACTTACTAACTTACTAACTTGCTAACCTACTAACCTGCTAACTTACTAACTTACTAACCTGCTAACCTGCTAACTTGCTAACTTGCTAACCTGCTAACTTACTAACCTGCTAACTTACTAACTTACTAACTTGCTAACCTGCTAACTTACTAACTTACTAACCTGCTAACTTGCTAACCTGCTAACCTGCTAACTTGCTAACCTGCTAACCTGCTAACTTGCTAACCTGTTAACCTGCTAACCTGCTTCCAATGAACCTTCCACAATTCTGTTACGGCCTGTTTCCTTTGCCTCGTACAACGCCTTGTCCGCTGCGTTGATTATATTGTCCAGTGAATAGTCCGCTCCTTTTTCGAGGCAGACAAGTCCAACCGAAACAGTAATATGCATTTTCTCATCGGATTCAAGCATGTCGATAGGATGATTTTCAATGGTTTTGTGAAGACGGCCAATTACCGCTCTTGCGCTTTTAAGGCTGGTTCTGGGAAGAAGAATCACGAATTCCTCACCGCCGTAACGCGCGATTATATCTACCTTGTTCCTGATGCTTGAACTGAAAACAGTCGCGACATTTTTCAGAACAACATCACCCTGCAAATGGCCATAAGTGTCGTTTACACGCTTGAAATGGTCGATGTCAAGCATTGCAAGGGACAGTGTGTCGTTAAAGCGTTTGCACCTGACCAGTTCGTTCTGGAAATCCTCATAGAACGCACGTCGATTCGGAAGCCCTGTCAGTTCATCAACGGTTGAAAGGCGATGAATCTCCTGATACAAAAGTGCGTTGTTCAGTGCAAGCGAAATGTGATACGCCATCAAATGAAGCGTTTTCAGATAGTAATCCCGTTTTGCCGCGGTTTTGTGTGTTTCTAATGTAAGTGTACCAAGCGTTGTATGGCGCGCCTCAAGTGGCACAGTGAAAATGGTCGGGCTTTCGGATTCAGTATGATTTCTTGGCGGAAACGTACCAAGCGGGATTTCAGTTGGCTCCTCGGTGAATTCAGGCACGTCAACCGGCTTGTAGATCTTGCTGTATCCCTCAGATTCATGCAGGAAAGCTAGCTTTTTATCGTCAGGTATTTTCTTTTCAATGAAACTAAAAATTTCATTGTTACGGAAAATTTGAATCGCGCCAGCGGAGTATTCCAGAATGTTGCCAAGCAGAAGCATTATTGAACGTGTCATTTTTCTGAAATCGGTTGGTTCCTGTGCAAGCAGGGCGATTCGACTGGCAATTGATCCCTCAATCAGGGACTGATCAAACAAATGAGAGTAGTTTTCAACAAACGAGTAACCTGAAAGCTCGTTTTTTATATTCAACCATGTTTCATCATCAATACTGTCAGAGGCGCTTTTTGCAGCCAGTTGATTAGCAATGCTGATCATCTCGTTGAATTCCATATCAGTCGAATTCTTGCAGAAATCCAGATTCATTTCACCCGCCCAGAATTCACCGATTTGATAATCCCTGCTGACTATCATCATCAGAGGAATTCTTGCAAGATCAGGATGCCTTCTCATGATATGGGCGACTTGAAATCCGGATATTGTTGCAAGATCCGATTCAAGAATGACCAGATGCGGTTTGTGTCGATGCAGGGATTGAAGCAGCTTAAGCCCGTCGCTGAACTCAACGATGTTATGTTGCTTTCCAAGCTCATTTTTGAGGGTTGCAAGACTAGTCAACGTATTTATGCCGATTACAATACGATAGGCTTCCGTTGAGTTATCAACTGTCTTGTCTGTAATTTCACTTACCTCTGCTGGATTCATGTAAATAATATCCCCCAATGCAATCAGGATTTGTTTCGCCTAACATTATATAACACAAACAGAAAATATCTTTCTTAATTTGTGGCTTATGGAACTACCGGTCAGGTCGAATTGTCGCTCATGTAGAATAACCGTTAAGGTAGAATAACCTATCAATTCGAGTAACACGTCATTTTCGCGAAAGCGGGAATCTAATTTCTTCTGATTCAAATGTAGGACAATATATGGATGATTGTGTTGGGTTGATAACATTAACCAGGAATGAAAAAACGAGTGCGATAGTCTGGTTTAAGAATAAAATAGATTCCCGCTTTCGCGGGAATGGCGTAATCTCTTTTGCCGGAATTTTACCGGTGTCAGACCCCTTGATAATGGTATTGTCAAGGGCTCTGTCAAGGGCTCTGACACCGGTATCCCAAGTAAATTTCAAATGCCATATATAGTAAAACTTGTCTACCAGACAATCCATGCCCCGCAGCATCATTGTGCAATTAATATGAAAGTGTCCGACCCCCTACATTCGGACACTCAAGGTGTCTAGACACAAGTGTCTGACATCGATTTATTGCCCATTTTGATCCTTCTGATTTTACCGAAATTAATATCAAAATCGATTCAATCCGAACACGATATGTACCCGTTTCTCAATCCTTTCCGAAAATTAGTACAAGTTTCACCCAGGGATGCCGACTCTCCCGGCGTGAGTATTTCATCACATTCCACAAATAAAAAAAGGCGGCTAATAGCCGCCGATTAAATATCAAATGTAAATTGCATTTATGTCTTTGGCGGTGTGAATGAACCGCGTGTGAGACGTACGCCGTCAACCGGAACCTCCTCAAACGCCTTGATTGCGTAAGGCTGGTTTGAACTGTTATTCATAAGAACTCGCTGGTCAATTGTCTCATCGGGGTCAAATTCCCATCCGGTTGTTTCATAGCTGAGATAGTTTTCAGCGCCGAAGTCAACGATCCAGAATTTGTCGCGGGAAACATCAAGCTTGCTCGTTCCATTCGCAACTCGCACCGTACCGCGCGATTCAACACGATAAACATAACTTCTCGTAGTTATGTAGGGGCTTATCCACTTGAAATCATCAGCGCTGAACAACCTGAACCGCTGCTGTTTATAGTAGCGAGTGTCAGGGTTTTTCGGTGCCGAACTGTCACCCGCTTCATACGGGCTTAATAATTCAACACCATCAACAGCGTCATGAAGCCCAAATGTAACCGGGAATTCTGTCTGGTATATTGGTCCCCAAACCGCAAGAGCGTTGGGGCCATCGTCAATATCCCCAGATGCCTCATTGTCATTTGCCTGATCGTACGCAGTTGGCACAACATGCCTGTTGTTAACAGTATCTTCCGGATCAGGCCCGTAATCGTTGTCGTAACCCTCCAACAGCCAGTTGACCGGCAATTCGCCGTTGTAAAGCGCAACATTGAACAGATCGGCGATATTTCTAAATGGCGGTTCGGGGTCGTACAACGGACGATCTTTTGTGAATGGGTCATCATCGAGGTCATACGGCGCGAACGGATTGGCACGGTAATTTTTTCCCGTTTCTCCACCGACGACCGGGAATATCAAATTATCGGGAACCGTTTCACGTGTAATGGAGAAAGTATGGCTATTGTTATCGTAACATGGAGAATTGAAAGATTTTGACCTGTTGTTATAAACCCATCTGCGGTATTCATCAACCTGGTGCGCGTATGTGTCAGCTATCGCGAGAGCGTAAAGCCTGTCAACATTTGATGTTCGATCATAACCAAGATTGATGGGCGTAGGCCTCATTGAGATTGTGCTCTCAATCATTGGCGCTGAACCATGATTATTACTGTTACTGTCCTGATAAACCGCTCCCTGGAACATAAGAAGGAATAACGCTCTAAGCACACTGCGAGGAGCGGTATTTATATTCACTTTTCCGGGATATGCCTGTGGGATGAACGTGAACGGCTCATCACTTGGAAGTGTTGGTGTGTAGGATGGCCTGAAACAAAGGACATCCGCGCACATTTGTATCGGATCAACCATGTGCTGGGGCATTACCGGGAGATCCATTAATCTCCAGTTCTGGTCATCACCCTCGTCGAGGTCTTCCCTGAAAGCCAGTGACGCTTTCTGAATCACCTGAGCGAGTTCCTCTCTAAGTGCCTCATCCCACGGATCACCGGCAAGATTAATCGGACCAGCTGGATATGCAACTGCAGTTCCTCTTGAGCCGCCGGGATCTCCATCGCTCTGGGTTGCTACAAGTGTCATTCCCCAGCCCCACGATGGGAACAGTTCGTTTTGAGGGCTGGTGGTAAGGTTTGTCAGATTTGAACCGCTTCTGCCAACAGTGTAAATGTCAGTAGAGCCGCCAAAAATTGGCACTCCCATGAAACACAGCTTGTTGCCGTACGGATCCCAGTCAGGAGCAAGCATGAATAAATCCGGTCGTACAAGAACCAACTCCCTGCGGTTGTCAATGAGATTCTGGATTACAATCATGAAAGCATTTCCAACCGGGGGAGGGAATAGCTCATTGAAATTGATAAGAGTGTATGCCAACCATTCACCGTCAGGACTGAAATCGGGATACAAGGCGAAGTAGCCATCGGGGAGATTGGTGATATTGTCCGGCATTCCAGCTGTGGGCCCATCAAGTCGAACCACATAAATATCAGTGTGCTCTGTCAGCGGGTCAGCGGAGAAATCAAGTTCACCCCCGCCGGCAAACGCCACCGTGTTTGCAACAGGCGACCAGTCAGGCGACGCGGCTTCAAAGAAATCTCCACCGGGGCCTAACGGGATGCTCATTTTGGCTAGAGGAACATTGCTGTTCCAGTTTGTGCTTACTCTTGAATCCGAAGGGATATCATAAACGGAAAGCGTCTGGTCTCCCATGCCGACATCTTTATCAACATAAATGAATTGCGTTCCTTCGGAATTATATGATGGATGATATCCCTCGGCGTTGCTCATCTGAGTAAGAACGTCGCCACGCGGGATATCCACTTCATACACGTCTTCAAGAGCGTTCAATGTGTCGAACATAAGCCTGGTTCCTGTGAAATCGATATCACAGGCAAGCCCATCGTCTGTATTGGGAATTGGGATTCCCGGTCCGCCCACATTGGTCGGTTCGAATGTGCTCAGGCCGGCGCCGTCAATTGACGCGATTATCTGCGTATCTCTTACAGACATTGGAACCATTGCGAGTGTTCCAAGGTCGGGAACATTGAGCATCGCCGGATATGCAGGATTTGCCGGATCCTGGAAATTGAAATGTTCTCGCTCGCGGTATGTAATCTGGCTGACTGGCTGCGAATCAGTCGTCATGTTTGTTTCCGCTTCTGCTGTAGCGGGGTCTTTTACGGGTTGAAGGATATATTCATCGTTAAGGTCGCCGTCAGCGTTAAGGTCAACAAGACCATCTCGCCATCTGAAAAGCGATCTGGTTCGCTCGGCACCAAGCGTTTTGTTGAAGAATGTCTTTACGAAGTAATCATCCTCGTTGCAGAAGTTGAAGTTTATACGGTAATCCAGATGGTCGGAGAAATAATCGCTGGTTTCCGCATCGGCTGTATGCTCTGTTTCGTATGTGTAAACCGTACAGGTGCGATTGAGAGTTTCAAAATCCTCCATCGCGAGCGGCGTATAATTAGGATAATCGCGATAATTAAAACGTCCGGGATCGTTTAAAAAGTCCTTTGGATTATTGTAAATCCTCCACGTTCCCTGATTGGGCCTTGTGGCATCGCCTATCCTGCCTCGTCCGTTCATTGGGACATCTTCGAGAGTAGTCATGGATGGGTCGGGATATGTAATATCAATCTCGTCAGCTATTCCATCGTCATTGGCATCGTAATTTAGATCAAGTTTTTCCCTGACAATGAGCATGTTTCTGAGAATCCACTGCGCTTTCTGCTGTGCTGTTTCGAATCTGACAAGGCTGGTAAGTTCCCTGTCCTCCATGAGCAGAGCTGTTATCATGTCGCGTGCGATAAGGAAGTTTGAATAGTTCGGATGATCATCATCGGTAATCAATTTGTCATAATCGCCCAGCACCAGGCCGTAATCATCATATCTGACAAGGGGAACCTCAAGTGCTGTGCCTTCCGAGTTGTAATCGTAATTCGCGCCCTGATAAATAATATTCAGAATCGTGTTCAAATTGAACCTTGCGGATTCATCCGAAACAATTGACTGGAACCATGCGGGAAGGTAATCATCACCGGATGAACCGACCGGATACTGTGTAACTGAACCGGGAAGAGGTTTGTATTCTTTGTTTTTACTCGTCAGGTTACCAGGCCCGAAATGCAGGTTCGACCACTCGGAATTCAGAACCGCTTCCTGCAGTACAGGGTTGTTTAAATATTGATTCTTGTCGTCTTCACCAAATGCACCGTTGTCGTCGATATCATCCAAACGGCCGTCATAAACAAGCGCGTCCTCAATCTCGTTATTGTAAACAACGCTTCCAGCAGCTTCACCCGGATTAGTGTTTCTAAAATAACTACCCGGCCGTGCAATATATTTAGGTTTAACATAATCAGGATGCGATGAGGACATTTGCCATTCCTCTGTCACATAAACGGGCGGCGCCTGTTCTTCGTTGGAATCATCCGTATCCGCGGCGTATGCGTTAATAGGGGTAACCTGGCCCGCGCCCGGGAAAGTGTCCATGGGTAGAAGCATATCCGACAGCGTGTTGTAATGCGCATTGAATGATCTCTCACCATGGTCATCCATTCCAAACGGAACGTTCATCATAATCCATCTTGTCGGAACGCTGTATTCATCGGGATTGCCCGGAGGGTCTGGATTGAACGGCGGGTTTTCAAGAAGTTCGTTTTCTCGCGAATGTTCCGCCATGAAGTATGTGAAATTGTCGGGATGCCGCGCCCACGATTCCGCGAGGTAGTCTATATCATGGCGCCCTCGTGCCATTCCGGGAACCCAAAATGTATCATTCGGTCCTATCTCCAGTGGGAAAAGAAGTGGAACATGTCGAGTCGGATCGACGATATAATCACCGTAGAATCCATCCTGATTGTCTTCCATTAACGCCGCCATCGCCATGTCGAAACCCTTGTCGGCTTCGTGCAGCGCGATTTTGGTGTAACCCTCGTTTGTGGGCAGCATTGTCTCAATCTCAATCGTATTGAGAATAATCAGCGTTACAGGCAGGATGAGTGATATGAATATCAAAACCGTGGCGAGTACAATTCCTTTTTCATTCTCAAACGGTTCTGAGAGTCTTTTTCTAATCATGTTAATTATGGCCATTTGAGGTAACCTCATTAAAATCACCTGGCAAAAGATTCTATCTTTATAAAGTATAAAATTATAATCCGATTGTAATTAAAAACTAACAATGGGCTTAAGCCTATTGCCTTCATGCTATAAGAAACTAAGACCCATGCGAAGATGTCCGGCGGCTTCACGCGATGTCGAATACAGCACGGGCGGTGAGACAATTGTCTGCAATGTAACAAACCGTCCCGGGTCGAATCCCGCATTGCCGTTCGGATCAACAAAGTCAAAAAGCACGTCAGAATCACCTGGATTGATAATAAAATCTCCGGGGATCACAACACCTTCCCTGTAGCTGTCCAGAGCATGCCATAAAGGATCAATCTCGTTCCGATCATCCAGTCGAGATGCGCCTTTCTGGAAATCGACAAAACCAAGTCCCCAGTCGGGACGAGTCGTATCACCACCGCTTATAATATCGTGCGAAATTGAAGTGAAATAATTCTCCTGAAGTTCTGTATTCGCGGCTTTGATTGTTATCATTATTGTGTTGACATATCGCCAGCCCTCGAAGAGAAGCAGTCCGCGCTCAAATTCATTTGTAGGCATGAATGTATAGCGGTCGTCGGATGGATCTTCATCTTTCCAGTGTTCGATTATTTCAGCCCTTGTGGAATTTGCAGGTGGCAGGTTAAGATCGCCGTCAGGTGTCGCCCAGGAAAAAATCTCGTCTCCGTATTTTGTATAATAACGGTAGTATCCGTCATTTATGTTACTGGGCATTGTGTGCCCCTGAGCAACATGTTCTGTATGAGGATCATAACGAATCTCAATCCATTCGCCGCCTCTGATATGGAAATACCTGAACCTGATATCCGCTATATGATCTGCCACTATCTGGCGAAGATCCTCTGATGGGCGAGTCAAATCGATTCCGCTGTCGTTGCCGAGTGGGTCAACGAGATTATGGAATTTAAACGATTCGTTGAATCCCCAATGGTTCGGTCCGCCGCCTGTTACATTCTCAATCTCAAAACTCCTCAACAGAACGAAAGGCTTTTTGAAAAGATTGACTCCGCCTCCTGAACTTCCGAGAATAGGCAGATGAAGGTTTTTCAACAACCCTTCGTCTTCAAGCAATCCCCAGCGCGGAGGCTGTTTCTGATGCTCAAACGTTACTCTAACATCAGCCGCTTGAGCATTGTCAAAATTGCGCAAGGCATCCATGGATGTGCCGTCAATATCGATTATTCCACCCGGTATGGATGGATTCATGTTTGAATATCGTGTATGCGGGAAATAGGATGCCTGGTTCATTTTGAAATTAATTTTGTTGGGAAACAAGGGACGAACATCATACGGCATCCCGTCACTTCTGAAATCCTCGTATTCATCAACCCCACCCGAGGCGTCCCTGTGGTTGAGATCAATATATCCGCGCAAACTGCCATCTGTTGACTGCCTTAGAAATGGATAAACCTCGTTAAAGAAACTGTCTTCACATTCCCCGTTGGTTGGAAAACCGCCTGTTCTGGGATCGCGGTATTCAGAATAAGATGGCGATTCAAGCTCGCTCATCTGCTTGATATCATCAGCTAGAAAGTTGATTGCGATACGCCCGTTTTGCTGTGCGACCGTTCGCTGGTCGCCGGTTTTCATGGTTTGAATGGTCGCTACAACAACCGCGGTGAACGATACGAAGAAAACACTCGCAATGGTCATTGCCACCATCATTTCAATCAGTGTGAAACCAGCCTCTGAGCGGCATTGGGAATTTACTCTGTTTTGTAAATATTTATCCATAATTTATCCTTGCCTTGTAAAAAATTCTGTTCCCTGGCAAATATTACCTTCGCAAATTATGATTGATCAGAGACACGAATCTGATCCATATAAGCTGTGCCTTTTACCAATAAGGCGCCACACAAAGCTCTCTGCACCATTCGTTCGTAAGCTGTAAAAGTGTTGGGATTGCCGTCGCCAAGCGGTCGCGGCAAATTCGGCATAATATTCGCGTATCTGTTAGCGCGAGCTGTGTCCATTGAGCCGTAGCCCACAATCCAGTAATTCTTGCAGAAGACCATGAAATCACCTGCGGTTGGATCAGGCTGAATCGGATCGAGCGGAATGTATGCAAAATCGCCCATCGGGAAAACATACATCGTCTGCTGATCTTCGGGTGTGAAACGGTTATCGCCGTTGCGATCCCACCTAAGGTTATTGGCATTCACCGGAGCTGCTTGTGTCTCGCTGAAACCGGCTTCATCAAAAAACGGGTCAGCAATTCGGAGTGGGAAACTGTAGTTTCCATTTGTAAAGTCGCCATACAGATTCGTATAGCTGATGTTAATGTCCAATGCCACCAATCCGTTGCCTCTGTCAGCTGGATGATTCAGAAATTCAAGTCCGAAGATATTCATCATCGGAATACCGGCATCTGTAACACCCTTGATATTCTGCCTGAACGGGTTTGTGGGGTACGCGTCGAGCGAACCGTCAGCTATCAGCCTGTCAGGAAGCTGTGGTGGTGGAAATGCTTCAGGGTCGATTGAATTCGGTTGGAAATAAAATGCGTCCAGGAAACGCAGGGATGGATCATTTGGCTTGACTATCCCGCCGCCAATTATCCCTCTCATACCGAAATATTCTAATCCGTTATCGGGGTCAAAATGGTGAAAAAATGGAACATTAATGTCGATGTCCGTAATCGGAAGCGCAACGCCGGGATAAAGGCCGTCATGGTTCAACTGGTAATTCTCAAGCGCGTTCATGATGACAGAGATACCAGCTCTAACCTGTGTGTCCCGAGCTTTGTTTTTTATTTTGGAATAATTAGGAACCGCGATTGCAATCAGAATTCCAATGATTGTGATAACAACCAGGAGTTCCACCAGTGTAAATCCGTTTTGTGACTTCTTCATTTAATTCTCACCTCAAGGTGTTCGGTATTGTTATAAATATATAAATTATAGAAACCTCTGAAA
>JAGGVT010000008.1 GCA_021157815.1 bacterium
GCAAAAGATGTTTATGTTTCCGGCAAATATTTATATGCATTGACTCTTCATAATGGTATGCGAATAATCGAACTATGGTAAATTCTCGTTTACCTCATTTTATCGGGCAATTGGATTGCTGATATTTGGATAATCGGAATTCAGTGGAATAGCAGAGGGTTTAAACCCTTTGCTATTTTTCATCAAATGATTTGATTTATGCTATAATTGAACGCAAATGCTATGTTCATTATTCTGGGGATTCGTGGATTTTTCCAATAGTGGCAGATAGAGTGCATTGCTTTGCATTGCATTACTTACATATAAGAATAGCAGTTTCTATCAGTACCTAATATATTTAAAATTTCCCGGAGGGATGTTATGCGTTACCTATTTTTGGTCACTATTGCATTGTCATTGCTTGTTTGCGGATGCTCATCCAATAGCAATGATCCATTTAATAATCCAGTAACACCCGCTTTTTCAGAATCGGAATCGATGCCTGTTGGAGTTAGCGACAGGTTCCCGGATGGCTCACCCGCTGCGGGATTCGGCGTTATGGGAGTTTACAACCTGGAATTGAATCCTGAGCAGATGTCGGCGGAGCTGATATCGCTTCGTACAGGCGCATTAACAGATACACTGGAAGTTGTTGATATAACGAATTTTTTGTCGATGGCTCCATGTACCGATTGCGCGAAAATCAAAAGCGTCTCGCTTGACGTTGACGGTAATCTTGTTGTTTCAATCGGCATTAAGCATCCGTTTGAAGCAGGCGACCCGCTCAAGCCGATAACCGGACGGAATCGCGGAGATTTGCATGTTTTCAATGTCGAGGGAATTGTCGCTGCGCAGGATGCATCAACTATAGTTTTCCCGGCGATGGGTAACAGTATCGCGTCGGTACAACTTATAAACGCATCGGGATATACTCCCTATCTGGATGATGTCCTTGATGCGGAAGTGTTTGAGACTGATGCTGATATTCATCCATACATACTTCATTTTGATGATTACACCGCTGGTAATTTCCTGCCTGAAAATCCGATGGGATTCGAATCTGTAACCGACCCGCCACCGAGCGGGAATCTGGTCATGGCGATGGGGTGCGATTACGATTACAAGGACTATGTCTTTGATCTTTCGGCTGGGGATATCAGTTACACTTACGCGATTGGCTGTACTTATGCGGTCAGCAGCGCATCGAAAAATGATAGATTCACTCCTGAATATCGAGTTCCACAGCATCAGAAAAAAGCCGCGAGTGAGATTAATGTCATTCCTCTTACTGAAATGCTAAAAGCAACTCAACCGTTGGAGACGGTAACGCTTCAGGTTGAGGTGGTTGACCCATCGCATGGCGTTGCGGTTGGAGAGGAATTAAACGAGATGGCGGCTGATTCATCAGTGGGTACAGTCGGAATTGAAATTCCGGGCGTTATTGGCAGTATTATTTCACAAGCTGGCAGTGCTGCAATTTCAGGAACGGGACATGATCCGACTGACCCGTTGCTTTTTGAAATAACGTTCGGGAATGAACTGTCCGCAACTGAGGGCATCTATACAGGATTAATCAAGGTTACTGATGCTTATCCGCCGGGAAACAATGAGTCGCCACTTCTAAACGGCATGGACGGCATCAAGCGCGTTGGTCCTGTCTCGAATCCTCTTGAGGGCCTTTTTGATATTTCCGAATTTGCGACGTACGCGACTTTTGAAGTTGAGGTTGAACGTAGAAATCCACCCGTTGCGGATATCACAGTTGATGTTCCCTGCTGTGTAAATTTTGATGTTACGTTTGATGCCTCAGGTTCGACTGACATAGAGGATGATGCCGCGTCTATTCCGTTGAATTTTGAATTTGATTTCGATTATGACGGAATAACATTCGATATTGACAGGGCGATGTCAACTGATCCGATTGCTGTAACACAATATTCCAGTCAAGGCATATATACAGCCGCGGTTCGTGTAACTGACAGCGACCTTGACACCAATATCGCAACCGTGACTTTCGGAGTTGGCGTATTGGTTCCCGGTGATCCTGAAATCGATATTACCGATGGCGTTTCGATTACTGATATCGATTATGCTCACGGAACGAAAGTTACAGGCGATTTCAACTGGCCCGGTGCGGTAAAAACGGTAACCAAAGGCACTGCGAGAGGGGATGGCTATATGTATATTGTGTTTTACGGCGTTCAGGGCGGAACAAGAAGCGTTTTCCTGACTAAATCCAATGATAACGGCCTGTCCTGGTCAACACCGGTGTCCGTGCATGATTATGACTCTACCGGTGAATATGGCGGATGCTCGATTGCCGCCGATGATACCGGCATTGTCTTGATTGTATGGGCGGACTGCTTCCATCGCGATCTTTTCCTTGAATACAGCCTGGATCACGGCGACACATTCGCATCGAATGAGATACGCAATTACTCTGATACTTACAGTTATGCGAATAACCAATACCGTTCGCCTGATGTCGCGATTGACCCGACCAATTCTGATAACATAACTATCATTACAACGTCATGGATAAGAACCGGAACCAGTTGGTTTCTCAGTTGGACGGAGATGTATATACACAACAGTACAACGGGGCCCAGCGGCACTTTCAATGAGGCTCTTCATCTGGATCGATATTTGGAAGATGCCCCATACAGCAAGAACATCTTTAACGCTCAAGTTCATTACGCGGTTGATGGCGATGCATATATGCTGCTTGGAGAAAACGCAAGGAATTACGTTTACAGGTCATCTGACAGTGGCGCGACATGGCCTAATAATAGCAGTCATCGATCAATAATATATATTGGCGGATGGCATCGCGAAATGAATTCAGTTCTAGATCCGACAAATCCCGATGTCTTTTATATGACAAGGGGTTATCGTAATATGCATTCAACAACATATCCAATCAAGCTGTATAAAGCCACCAATGGCCTGAATTTAAGTCAGATTCAGGCACATGTAAATGACAGCACATCATCAATTCACAGGGCAAACAGCTCAGTCGCTGTCGATGATGGTGGAATTGTATATGTCATGTGGCAGTCGGAGGCATCCGGTAATTACGAGATAATGGTGGATTACTCCTGCGATGGCGGCGCGACATTTGGAACGGATGCTGTGTTTAATGCAGTGGATATCGATGATGAAATCGATTGTGATCTGCTGCCTGATATTGACGGCGCCGGAGTGATTTGTGTCTGGGAGCAGGATGGATTTAATTCAGGCGGGAAGCTGGTTGTACGTCAAGGTTAATTTACTCCCCCCCTGGGAGCGCTGGTCTCTGACCGGCACCTGTGTTAGGTTAATAGAAATCAATAGAGTATATCTAACCGATGACATATCTAAAGACATGAGTTAATCAACCATGTTTGTTAGATTCCTGTTTTAAAATTTTAGTTAGACCGTTCAGGTGCCGGTCAGAGACCAGCGCTCCCAAGGGAAGATTTTTAATCTCCTCACTGCTTTCATCAAATCCAATGGTGTTATAATATTTCTCTTAAAAACAGGAACGCCTGTCGGGAAAATAAGAACATGCTTGATTTGAAATCGATAATGGAAGAACCGGAACTCATTCAGGAAATGATGAAATTCCGTAATGTGGATATTAATTTGAGTGAGGTTATTGAGCTGGATAAAAAACGCCGCGATATAATCCAGGATGTCGAGGCGCTTAAACAGGAACGGAATGACAAGTCGAAACTGGTAGGTAAAATCAAGAAAGAGGGCGGCGACCCATCGGAGATAATCGATTCGATGGGCGGCATTTCGGATAGAATCAAGGCGTGGGACGCTGAACAGAAAGAGGTCGAGGATGATATAAAATCGATTGTCGAGGTACTGCCGAATATTCTTCATGAATCGGTGCCGCGTTCGCTGGATAAGGCTGATAATCAGGTGATTGAAACGGTTGGCGAGAAGCCGTCGTTTGATTTTGAGTTTAAGAATCATCTCGATTTGGCGCGTGAGCTGGACATCGTTGATTTTGAAGCAGGGGGACGAATCGCGGGAAATAATTTTGCCCTGTATAAAGGGCTTGGAGCGCGGCTTGAATGGGCGCTTCTCAGCTATATGATTCACGCAAATTCTGTGGAGGGCCCCTATCAGTTTATAATTCCGCCCGCGCTTGTTAATGAGGAGAGTTTTTATGCATCGGGGCAGCTGCCTAAATTCGCAGATCAGGCGTACAAGTGCGAGGATGATGACCTTTATTTAATACCGACATCTGAAACAGCTTTGTTGAATATGCATCGTGAGCAGATTTTAAAAGAGGACAATCTGCCGATTCTTTACACGGCGTGTACGCCATGTTTCAGGCGTGAGGCCGGCACTTATGGCGCGGATGAACGTGGGTTGATTCGTATTCACCAGTTTAACAAGGTTGAGATTTTCAAGTTTACAACGCCTGAGACATCATACGATGAATTGGAAAATATGCTTGTGGATGCCCAAAAAGTTTTGAAACCGCTTGGTCTTCATTATCAGGTCAGCCTGCTTGTGAGCAGCGATTTGGGGCAGCAGGCGGCGAAAACGTATGATATCGAGGTTTGGCTACCAGGTCAGGATGGTTACAAGGAAATCAGTTCAGTTTCAAATTGCGAGGATTATCAGGCGCGGCGGGGAAATATTCGGTATCGTGAAAAGGAATCGAAAAAGGTTCGATTTGTGCATACGCTGAATGGAAGCGCTCTCGCGACGCCGCGATTGATGGTCGCGATTCTTGAACAGTACCAGCAGTCGGATGGCAGCGTTGTTATTCCAGAGGCGATACGGCCGTTTATGGCGGGATTGGACAGGATTACGAAGTAGTACTTAAAATGCGTTATAATGAAAAATCAGAATGGTACATTTCCGTAGGGGCAGGGTTTAAGAATGTTTCTCAGAACTCGTCTTTTTCTGTCATCCTGAGCGCAGCGAAGGATCTCTCCTCGACAGCGTGGATTAATTTCGTTTGGTTTAATCATCAACACCGCAACTTATAGATTCTTCGCTGCGCTCAGAATGACAAACTTTTTCGCTCATCAGGAGTTCTGAGACACTTTCTTAAAACCCACCCCTATGATGTCGTACCACACTATTTTTGACAAATTTTCACCTTACCCGACAGGCTCGTTAGTGAGAGGTAGTGAATGTGAACCAGTATCGATGCAACCCCTCACTCACGTTCGGGGCTCGGTTGATTTTCGAGGTTCGGTTTAACTTATAATAATCAAATGCCCGATTATTCCCCAAAAGAATTTATGGCTGTTTTGATTTCACGCCGGATTAAAAACAACTGGCTGGTGTGGATAGGAACATCATCGGATATTCCCCGAGCGGGAGCGATACTCGCGAATCTTACACATGCTCCCAATTCCTCTATCATTCTAGGGCTTGATGAATATAACTTCACAGGTTTAACCCCTCGCGAGGGAAAGCCGCGTGAGGTTGATTTCCACGGGCTGACATCAAGCGTCGGAGCGTTGGAGTATCGAATGAAAACTCACAATCTCGTGGAGTTATTCGAGAATATTTCAATGGTTGACTTTTTTGTAATCGGCGGGATGGAGGTTGACAAGTACGGCAACACGAATCTTATGGGCATCTATGACGAAGCGGGGAAGCTGATTGCGAAAGGGCCGGGACCGATAGGGGCGGCATCAATGGCGTCAAGCGCGAAAACGTATGTCATTTTCATGAACCGCCATGACAGAAAAACGTTTGTGGAGAAAGTCAGTTTCAGATCAGCTTTCGGATTCGGTGATGGCGGGAATCATCGCGAGGAATTAGGCATGGTGGGGAATGGGCCGTCTGTTTTGATTTCGCCTCTTGGAGTGTTTGATTTTCCCAAGCCTGAAAGAGCGATGAGATTGTTGAGCCGCCATCCGGGAATCAGCGTGAGTGAGATTCAGGACAATACCGGATTTGATTTGGGGATTGTGTCGGAGGGAATGCAGACCAAAGAGCCATCGCGGGAGGAGTTGGAGATTTTGCGTGGTGTTATTGATATCGAGGGCGATTTGCGAATGTAGGGATATGGCAAAAATACCCCGGCGAGGGGACGCCGGGTTACAATTCAGGTTAAACAAAAAGGCAGAGGGTTAATTAAAAGCAGAGGGTTAAAACCCTCTGCTATTTATTAATGAAAATATCCACAAAAGAATTGATTCAAAAATAAAAGAAAAAGACCCGGGATAGAAGCCTGGGTCTGATTGTTAAATTAAAATCAAGCAATCATGAAAACGACTATTAATAATACATCGCGAAGAATATTTCACCCATCGACACATGAACTGGCAAGTCTCTCTGGTCATCCCAGACAGCGTACCAATGGCCGTCAGGGCTGAATGCGACGTTGGGCCACCATTGCCTTGTCTCGACCGAATCATCCAGCCTGAAGGAAAAGGCGTTCAGCATGTCGGTTGGTGAATCGGACACGTTGTAAATCTTGCACCAGTTATGGTATTCACCAGTTGGCTTGTTGTTCTGAATATGCATTATGTCGCCATTGTTTGGGTTGATATCATAACTCCAATTGTTAGGATTGCTGTCAATTTTAAATGATGGGTCAAACGTTGTGTTTCCAGCGTATTTAATCGAGAAGTAATTTCCTGAATATGTACGGTATCCGCACCAGACATTGTCATCGGCATCGACACGAAAAAGCGGGAAGAATTCCGGTGTGGATGTTGCCGCGATATCGCTGACCGCACTGAGCGCGCCGTCATAGTACGCATGCCAAATCTGCCGGTTTGAATTTCCGTAAGCAGGGAGACCATCCCATGCCATGTGGAATACGCCTGTTGAATCCGCAATGGCGTCAACAGTGATTCCAACTCCCTGGCCATTGCCGGGAGGAATATAGTTGGTCCACCTGTCCGGAGTCGCAATTGTGGTTTTGGGTGAAAACCCGCTTCCCTCATCAACAGCATAAGAAATATAGGCCGGATTCGGAATGGTCTGTGTGGGTTCCTCGCCGCCGTATTCGGACATCATGGCAAGAACATCGCCATCGCTGTTTACCGCATAAGCTGAATAATCAGCATGTTTCCCGGGTTCGCTCGAAAAGGCGTAAACTTCAGGTTCAAAAGTTCCACTCGCATTTTTACGATAGACAATGCCGTTATTTTTCACATAGAAAGCGTAGAAGTCATCGTTTGGCGTAACTACCAGACCAATGTCGGAGATATATCCGGCGTAAATCTCTTCTGTAAACAACAAGCCAGTTTCATCGCACTTAAAATACTCAACTTTGGATCCGCCCGGGTCATAATAGCTTGAGGCGATAATATGTGCTGTGCCGTCGGACGTTGTCGCGATTCGCTTGTCAACGCACCACCACATATCCGTGTAAGAAGGATCAGTCAGTTTGGTTGGTGGAAGCACCCAGCCGTGAACGATTATTTCATCCGAGAAAATCGGGCTTGTTTCCGCCGGGGAAGCGTTGTTTGTAACTCTGAGACCGGCCAGATATGTTCCCGGAGCAGTATATGTCCAGTTTGTCGGCGGTGTTGTAGTTGAATCATCAACGGTGAAATTGCCCGGGACACCATCCCAGTCAAAATCCCATTCATAAAGCACGATATCGTAACCGCCGTCATCATGGCTGCAGGAACCATCGAAATAGACAGTCGGGTCGATTTCCATGCGGACCTCATCCGGGTCAACGGTGAAACACGCGACCAAATCACCGCTTGCCTGTGAAACGTTGATTTCAACGTAGTTGTAGGTGCTGATATTTTGTCCATTCGGACTCAGCGCCATGATGAGCTGGTTGTATGTGCCTTCCGGCGCGCCCTGTGTGTTGGAGATTTCAACTTCGTAATATGGGTCGTTAAATGTCAACTGCACAGGATTGCCGGTGAATGGTATCGAATTCATATAAACAGCGGAAATGTTATCCTGATGGTCATCAACCTTGCATCTGATTGTCGCGCTTCCGCCTGTTGTTGTCAGTGTGCCTGTCTGAGACATTTCACTGATTTCATACGGCTCAGCGGTCATGCCTGGCAGATGTGCTGTAATCGCATAATTAACCGCGGATGGCGATCCCGGAGGAAAATCGAGGAACATTGTCACGGTGTCCATCCCACCGGGACCCACTGGAAACGCACGGTTGGGGTCTTCTTTGGCAAATGCCGTGAATGGATAAATTCCAGTGATTGGTGTTCCCATGAAGTCGGTGTAGGAGTCCGGGTTAAGGACAGTTTTTCCGAACAGATTAAGATACATGACTCGCGCGTCATAGACCTGAATCGTGAGCGGATTTTCAAGCGTCAGCTCGATTTCCAAAACGGTGCCGACAACTCCGACAATTGCAAATCGGAAACATCCGCCCGGACATTTGTCAGGCAGGAATCCTGTGATGTCATAGATAAAATCTGACTGCCTGTTTTCGATTTGTGTGATTGTCTGAGTCTCAAGGTCGATGTCAAAAGTTCCCTCATATAGAAGCGAAAGTTTGTCAGTTTGAGTATCGGCAGATGGAATCTGAGGATTATCAGGCTGTGTTGGCAGGGATGATGAGCTGGAGCATCCTGCAAAAACCGCTAAAAGTAATACTAGTAATATCGCGAATATTGATCGATTCATAAAACCACTTCCTGTAATGGATAGATTGAGACGACAGATATACAGGATATATTATAGCAGAAGAATATGTATATGGCTATTTCAAATAAGTTAGTAAGTTTGTAGGTTAGCAGGTTAGTAGGTTAAAAAGAGAAACCTGGGAGCGCTGGAATCTTGCCGGCGCAATAAGGCGTTCACGCCTTTTGACGGGAGCGCTTTAGCGCTCCATGCGCCGGCAAGATTCCGGCGCTCCCAGGGGGATAATTATTTGGTGTTTGGGAAATCCGGGTTAAAATAGAGTTAGGGACAATTATTCTCAGGAGTGAAATTCATGAGACGCTTTATCATTCCAATTGCATTACTGTTTATACTTGCTTTGGGTGTTTATAGTATTCTTGTATCCAGGAGTATGCTTTCAACCAGGCAGATATCTCCAAAACCTGTTACCGAGTATGAGATAAGCGATTATCACAAGGAAACTCTTGTAAAGAATAATGAACATGCTGGTTTGGCGGATGCCCATTTTAAAATGGCGGAGGATATTGTTGAGATATCGCCATCAATTGCATTGCTGCATTATTACAACACGTTAAAGCATCTGGATTATTTCAAGTGTGGTAGAGTACAAAAGATTTCGGTTGACTGGTTTGGTGAATCGGAAGAAAAACGAATACTTGAACTGATGCGTTTCATCGATGAAGAAAAAATCCCTGACACAAGAATGAAGGCAATTGTCAAAGCAAAAGATGATATCGCTGAATGTGCATTATATTTACTTGTTACTGATAAGGCTGGCATAGGGTATGGCAGGACCTATTCAATAATCGGATATAAACAGGTGGTTGCGAAAACCGGATATGAACAGGTGATTGCGAAGAGGATATTTGAAATTATCAGTGCGACAGAACAGGTTGAAAATGTTGAACGCATTCGCGAAAGCCTGGACACACTTGGATTGAATTTTAATTATGTTGAGAAGCCAAACGATAATGATGATGAAAAACAGCATCAGGATTTGGTTGAGCTGTTGAATAAACATGATCAACTGGCAGGAAATCCAACTCTTAAAAGGAAATATCTTCGCGAAATTCTTCTGGCAAATCTGGATGAATCAATTAAGACTTCCGTTGAATGGGGTTTGAGCGAAAGTAATCTGGGCTTCAATACTTATGAAGACATCTGGAAATGCGTATTGGCAAAGGCAAAAGAGCCATCTTACGATAATCTTTTTGATGAAAACAGGCTTGTAGCAGGGCTGAAGGGTTGCATTAAGGGTGGGAGAGTTGATGACTCCAGGGAGTTAAAATCCATTCTTGTTGCGAAGGATTTAATCACATTGGAAGAGATTGCATTCTATAACAGGAAGATTGCACTTGCCCAGGCATACGAAAATATGGGGTTAGTTGAGGACATGAACAGGATTAACGGGAATTTTATCGACAGATACAGTCACTTTCATTTCATTCAATCCTGGCTTGAAATCGCACGGAGCAATTGCGGTTATCCAGAAAAGGCGTTTGAAAATGTAATGGATTGGAAGTATTCCTATTTTGACACGAATTGCTTTTACAGTTCAAAAATAAGAGCGTTGGAGGGAGCTATTCCTCTTCTATTCAATAAATACCTGTTGGACATGGCGTATGAATGTGTGCAGGAAACCAGCAGTATTGAGTATTGTCAGGAGGGGGACAGGGCACCACTTATGAGTGACTGGCGCTCTGAATATGTTTCAAAGTTCGCCCGTGCCGGCAGGTTTGATCTCGCTTTTAAAACAATCCCTCTTGTGTTAGAGGATTCATCACTAATTGATGCGCTAGTAGATATCGCGATGATAGTTGAGGAAACCGGATATGATATTACGGAAAATGATAAGCGCTGTTTAAGAGCGTTGGTTTTCAATCGTGCTTTTTTTCGGAAATATGGTTATGAGGAAATAAAAAAGATTATCATTTTAAAAACCGGAGTAAGATAATAGGTTAGTAGGTTGAAAAAGAGAAACTTGAGGTTTATCCGCCACTAATTAAATGAAAAACTTTGATTTTGTCGTTGTCGTTGATGATGTGCTTGTCGAGATGCTTTTGCTCTATCACTTTGCCGTTTACGGATACGATAACGAGAGGAAATGAGTATTTAACCTCGTTCATGGCGTCGCGTACAGTCATGCCATCGCGCCATTCTATCTTTTCCTCGTTAATCTGAATCATTTTAGCTCCAGCAGATATTCGACTGCAAGCGATGCCTGCATCGATGCGACCATCACAACTTTTGGCGCCATGAGCCCGGCATCCGGATTGCTTTTGAAATCGCCGACAATAATTAGATTTTCCATTTTGTTGATTTGGATTTTATCGATATTGCCCGTACCTGCCAGCCCTGATGCGGCAATCAGGAGTTTGTTGTTTTGCAGTCCTGTCCAGGTGTCGATCAACATAGATTTATTCTCCGCTTTGTCGAATGCCTCGATTAGAACATCGACGTTGCTGAATACATCAGGGATATTCTCCGGTGTTAGATTTACATTCACAGGTTGATAGTTGATTTTCGGATTGATTCTCTTGATTGTATCACCAAGAGCATCGACCTTGAGCTTGCCAATCTGGTCGATGAAGAAATGCTGTCGGTTTAGATTTTCGGGTGCTACTGTATCGAAATCGGCGACAATGAGTTTCCCGACACCGGCGCGCGCGAGCAATACCGCGATATTCGAGCCGAGTCCGCCGCACCCCGCGATTCCGGCACATTTCGTTTTCAGAATGGGAAAAGAACCCGGAGCGTTCCGGGCATAAATTACTATTTCAGCTACTTCCGGCATTTCAGGATTATGATTCGTCATCAGACATCCGGGTATCGCTTGACAACCTCGACCACCTCGGGGAAATCAATCCCGAGTTTTTTCAGTGTTTCGAGTTTGGGTACGCCGTCCGATGTCCAGCCTCGCCGTTTGTAAACAGCGTCCTGAAGCTGGCGGTATTGGTCTTCGCGATATTCGCGGAGTTTCAGGCGTTTTTCATCGGTGCTCATGGATTCGGGGTCAATGCCGACTTTTTCCTTGAGTTGCTTGTCGTATCGCTCCTGCCGTGATTCATATTCCGTATTGGTGACAGGGCCCATTGCGCGGTAGGGAACTCTGTCGTGTTCACGGGTGCCATAGCCGAGCCGCAGGTTGAATACTCGTTGGAAGTTATAGACTTTTTCCGACATGCGAATCAGCTTGTCCGAATCGAGTTCGATTCCTGTCATGCCTGTGAAATATTTGCAGTAACCCTCGACATGCTCCGGTATTTTGTGGGGTTCATCTGTCTGGGCGTTATCAGCGGGGGAGATATCATTCCACGGCAGCTTGCATAGTCCGACAAGCCCGAACCAAGTGCGGAACATCGGAAAATAGTGGAGCGCGTCCGCTTTATTCTCGAAAGTCGGAATCTGGTTGTTTACCTGGTCCATGAAAATCAGCCACGCCTCATCGTGCTGGGCGCCTTTGTTTGTCATGCAGTATCCGCCCTGCTGCGCGAGAGATTCCTTTGTAACATATTCGGAAAATTCCAGCCCCTTATTTTCCATTCCGATATCCTCGACAAAATCGAGGTCAGCGCCGTATTCCTCAATAAAGAGTTTTTTCATATTGCGAATACCCTTGCCAAGAATCATTCCAAAACCCTCGCCGCGGCTCATCTGATGCAGAACCTCACATGCCGCTTCTTTGTTTCCGAAAGTCAATTCAAGCCCGCCGGTATGTTCCTTTGTGATAACGCCGTTTTCGTAACATTCCATGGCGAAAGCGAGAGCTGTTCCGAATGAGATTGTGTCTATTCCGTATGTGTCGCAGTAGAAGTTAAGTTCCGCGACATAATGGGGGTCGAAGTTGCCAATGTTGGAGCCACATGCGGCGATTGTTTCATACTCGGGACCATCAACGAGAACTTTCCGGCCTTTGTATGGGCCTGTTTTGAGTTCGAATTTTTCGATTGCATGAGCGCATGACATCGAGCATCCGTACCAGCAGCCATCGGGAAGTCCCTGCGTGAAATATTCATTCTGCCATACCCATGAATTTATTTTCTTGGCGTTTTCATGGCTGCCGTACTGGTAGTTGAGGGTTGGGAGGAGATCGTAATCATCCATTATTTCCACAAGGTTGCCGGTGCCGATTTTTCTCATTCGGCACTGCTGGTCATCGAGAGTAATCATTTGGCTGGTTACTTTCATTCCCCAGTTTCTAATCATTTTTGGTCTGACGGGATGATTTGCTTCATTGGTTACTTGAATCGCGCCGGTCGGACAAACCCATGCGCAAGCGCCGCATCCTGCGCAGCGTTCATAGAATTTATCGAAAGGCATTGAAACTTTTCGCTCCGCGCCCCTGCCTGCAAATGTAATTATATCTTCCCAGATGCCCTCAGAGCATACACGGACACATCGTCCGCACAGGACACATGCGTTTTTAGATTCGTTTTTCAGGGGATGTTCATAGCGTGGCTTGTCAACGCCGTTTGCTTTCGCGAGCGCTTTGATTGCGGGAACATTGGGCCATCGCGCGAGGTGCATTTCAATCACACCGCGACGGGTATTCAGGGCTTCCTCTGAATCAGTGAATACCGCAATGGGTTCATGAATCTCATAGTTGCATGATGTTGTGATTTCCTTTTCGCCGTTGGCGTGAACCTCAACGACACACATTCTGCATGCGCCGTACGGTTTAAGGATATTATGGTTGCACAGCGCCGGGATTTTTATTCCAAGTGATTCCGCGGCGGCAAGAATGGTAGTGCCTTCCTCGACGCTTATTTTCCTTTTGTTTATGGTTATCTCTATCATTGTTTTCTCCTTGTCGGGTAAAGATTAATTCTTGAAATATCCCGTGTAATCATCTTCAAAGTGTTTGATTGTGGAAAGTATCGAATTGCCGGCTGATTTGCCCAATCCTGAAAGGCTGGCCGCGGACATGGTTTCGCAGATTGATTTCAGTGTGTCGAGGTCCTCTTTTTTGCCATTGCCCTGAGAGATATTTTCCAGGATGCTGAATAGAATTACAGAACCCTCACGGTCGGGTGCGGCTTTGCCGAAACATTCGCTTTTTAAAAACTCAATTGAATCTTTCGCTGCTTCCACCATGCACCTGCTGTTGTCGTAAACTCGAATCAAACCGGGACCTATAATTGACCCCGCTTTTTCGATTTCAGCGTAATCGAGCGGTGTGTCGAGCATATCGGCAGGGAAACATCCACCGGATGGCCCTCCGACCTGAACAGCTTTGAATTCCCGTCCCTCGGGGATACCGCCGCCGATATCGAAGATTAACTCGCGAAGAGTGATTCCCAGCGGCACCTCGACAAATCCGGAGTTTACAATATCTCCAACCAGTGAAACTACCTTCGTGCCTGAGTTGCCGATTTTTTTGAACGCATCCCCGCCCTTTTCGATAATCACAGGGACATTCATCCATGTTTCAACGCAGCTTAAAACTGTCGGCATGTCCTTGTAGCCTTTTTCTGTTAACGGTACATTTGATGCCGTTGGGATAGCTGGCTTGCCCTGAAGGGATTCAAGCATCGCGCTTAAATCGAGATTCATGTACGCGCCGGGGCCTCGTCGAATTTTAATATCGAACGAGAAATCCTTTCCCTTTATATTTTCACCAAGCAGTTTTTTTGCTCTGGCGTCCTCGATTGCTTCAGCCATTTGTTCGATTGCCTGTGAATAACAATTTCTGATGTGGATTATTCCCTCTTTCGCGCCTACTGCATACGCGCAGATCAACATGCCCTCGATAATTGAGTGCGGGTCTGATTCGACAATGTTTTTATATGCGAATGCTCCGGGTATGCCCTCGTCAGCATTGCAGATTACATACGCCGGGTTGGATGAATCGTTAACTGCTTTTGCGCACGCTTTCCATTTGTCGGCGGTGGGGTTGCCGAAACCGCATCGACCGAGAAGCCCTGATTTTTCCACCTCGGAAATCACATCATCCGGGGACATTGTTTCAAGAACTTTTTCGAAGGATTTGTATTCGCCAGCATCGGCATTGCCCATGTTGCGAAACACAATCGATGGAGCATCCGGTTTTGATGGAATCCGTTTATCATTCTGCTGTTTCATGAATGCTTCGATTGGTTTTTGGGGAAGTTCATCTTCCGATGGCTCAAGTGTGAAAACATCATAGAATGTACCCACAAAATAGAGTTGTCCCAGCGGAACTTCGATTTCATCCGCGATGTATCTGACAACATCCTCAGGAAGATGCTTGAATTCATCCTGAATATCGAGGAGCATTTCGATTGCGCAATCGGCATCTCGATTGTAACTCTCTATGATTTTATTTATTTTTGCGGTATCCATTTATGATCTCCGTGACAAGAGGCATAAGCCGCTTGTTAGATATTTGTATTTATCAGGCATAAATCGAATTTGAATACCGAATCGTTCTATCCGTAAAAAGAGGACAGTCCATATAGGGCTTCAAATCTGACGTTATCAATATACCATGCTGCAAACTCTCATTTTATACAGTACTTATTCACTTGGTTGGGACAATCCCCTTTTTACTACCATCGTGCAAAATTCTCAGTTTCCCATGGGTGCCGCCCACACATCACGTCTTTTTGTGATTTGTGGGTGAAATGCAAAACTTCGTATCTATCACACACTAATCAGCAGTAATCGACCAATCCGGTTTCCATTTGTCGCATCTGATTGCCAGAGCGAGTATTTTCTTGTCGCGGAAAACAGTGCCGATACCGCCGCGTCCCGCTTGTTTGTATCGCGCTTCTTTCCTGCGCCAGTCGTAATATGAAAAATTTAGAATTCCGAAATATGTGTGAGCAGCGCCGCTTCCCGCAGCGACTACAGCGATATACTGGCGGCCATCCTTGTTTGGCGCGAGTTGTTCAGTCAGTTTGTTGCATATCAGATGCGCATCGTCGCAGGTGGCGTTTATCTCCCGGACGCTCACATGATTTTCCACACCATCAATAAATATCATGACATCCTTTTCAGCTTTGCCGGTAATCGCGATGGCGTCAAAACCGGAGAATTTGAGGAACGGACCGAAATAGCCGCCGACATTTGAATCTATTGCGACATTGGTCAGCGGTGAAATTGAGGTAACCAGCGATTTGCCTGAGCCGGGATAGCTTGTCGTTCCGCCAAGCGGCCCTGATGAAATGCAAATCGCGTTTTCCGGTGAATCCCATTTTGTGCCATCGTTGACAATATCCCACATCAGTTTGAGGTCGAATCCTTTACCGCCGATGAATATTTCCTTCATTTCATCGGTAACGGGTTTTGTTTCGATGCTCTTCTTGCCAAGGTCGATTTGCAGAGTGCGGTTGGCATAGCCCTTTTCCAGTTTGACAGGTTCGTAGGGAAATTTAACAAGTTCCTGTCCCAGGTTGATTTTAAATTCGTCGTTCATGATTCCTCAATGTCCATAGAAATAGTAAACTCAATATTCCAGTAAAGATAATGAATCCTTCTGTCATATCGAATTGGAATTTTATCCTGATTTTTAAAATGAAGCAAATACGAAACTCGGCAACGCTGATTTGCTTTATGTGCGCATTCCCACCCCCATCAGCATGCGATGGCCGGGGTACGTGCTAATATGCATTAAAGAAGCACCCATAGAAGCGAATAATACATAAAACTAGAATAATCAGAATAAGCAAAATGTAATGTAGAAATCTCTTTTGCATATTTTCACCTGCAATCCTACGTAACCCAGCATCCCTATGCCGGGTGATCGTAGCGAGTCTTTTTTTTCGACTATTTCAGGGATGTGTAGTTGGTTTATGTATTTTCTTGCTTTGACTGTAATTCTTTGATCAATCTTTTTAAATGATCTAAATCTGTCTGTTGCATCATTTCGTCACAATAGCTTCTTGGTGTCATCATGTGTTTTCCAGTTATAAACAAATCCTCGGTTAGGCAATGTAATAATCCCATCAAGCAGTCATTATCATCAGTACAAACTGTGTTCCTTTCAAACCAATCACTGAAATTTCTTGGGTCTTTCTGTACGTAAGAAAAAAACCACTTTTTATTAATTTGAAGTATTCCGTTAATGGGATTTGATGTTTGATACTTCACTAAATAATCGATTTTACTCCAACCTTCAAAGCCAACAACATAAAAGGGAATCTTTTGTAATGATTCAGTAATATAATTGGCCTCTTGAATAGAGTATCGTTGTCTTTTAACATTATTGATTTGCTTCGCTTTTTTAATAATTTGAGCCTTTTGATGCCGCAAATTTGATTTTACCTCGATAACAGCTGCCACTCCTTCTGCGAAATACAATCTTGGCGACTCCAAACCGCTTAACGGAAAACTTGGTAAAAATGGATATTCAATCACAATATCTACTTGTCCACTCAAGTTTCCATTAATATCTATTATTTCTCCTGATCCAAAGCGAAATTGTGGTGGAAAAATACTTCTTAAAAACTGATTAATGAATATCTCTCTTTCAAATCCTTTTGTTACATTCGACCCTTTTTTGCCTGCTTTAAAGGCTCCCATAAGAATATCTAATATTCCCTCAAAACGATTATTCAATACTTCATTTTTCATGGAAATTCCTCATTGAACTATTAACTAGTTCCCCGGACTCTTCCTGTCCAAGTCTTATGAAAAAAACACGCCCCTCCCGTCCCCCACCTAATCAAAACTATCACATCATGCTTGCGCTTATTCTATCGCACTACCCGTAACCCTGCAATCCTACTCCTCAACCGACTCCTTAACCTTCCTCGCGAACTCCCTCCCAAACTCGACACACTCCTCAAGCTGCTCCTCGGACGGCACATACTTGATTCGCAGTCCCGGATTAACTACATCTATTTTCATTTTTTCCATCCATGCATTCAAGTGTTTAACCGCTTCGGCGCCCCAACCATATGAGCGAACGCAGCGCCGATTTTGTCTTTCGGTCGAAGACCTTTAATATAAGTCAGCGAATCGGCTAATGATGGCAAAATCCCGTTGTTGAGTGTGGGCGACCCGAAAATAACAGCTTTAGCATCGAGAATGTCGGTTATCTGAAAAGGCTATTTAAAATACTCTACATATACTTATCAAACCATCTTTTAATATGTTCAAGCCTTGCGATTCTCCTGTCAGTTCGACCGCCTCTGCTGAGTCCGTGGGGTTCATCGGGGAAGCGAACCAGTTCCGTGTCGATGCCCTGCTTCTTGAGAGCGATATAGAATTGCTCTCCCTGCTCGATAGCGCAGCGGAAATCGCTCTCACTGTGAATAACCAGCGTTGGAGTTTTCACGTTGCCGGCGTATTTAATCGGCGATTGTCGCCAGAAATTTTCGTAATTCTCGAAAGGCGGTTTTTTGCCGAATTCATCCTGGAATATCCAGTTCATATCCGATGATCCCCACATGCTGATAAGGTTGGATACCATGCGCTGTGCGACCGCTGCCTTGAATCGATTGGTGTGCCCGACAATCCATCCGGTCATGTATCCGCCGTATGATCCGCCGGTTACACCCATCCGTTTTTCATCAATGTAGGGTTTCTTTGCGGCAAAATCAGTCCATTTCATCAGGTCTTTGTAATCCTTGTTGCCCCAGTCGTTTACGATTGTTCCTGAATGAGCTTCACCGTATCCCTGCCCACCGCGGGGATTGCAGAAATAGACAACATATCCTGCGGCAGCGAGGTAGAAAAACTCATGCATAATCATGTTGCCGTACTGTACACGGGGTCCGCCGTGGATTTCAAGAATGGAAGGGTATTTCTTTTTAGGGTTAAATCCCGGAGGTTTGATAATCCAGCCCTGAAGGTCGTTTTTATCAGAACCTTTGAACCAGACTTCTTCGACTTCTCCCATATCGATTTTTTTCATCCAGCTCTCGTTTAGTTTTGTGAGTTTTTTCGTAGTGCCTTTTGAATTATCTCTCACGAATATTTGTCCCGGGTCAGTCATGGATGTGTGGAAATATGCCAGTTTGTGGTGTTCGGGATCGGTATTGAAAGTGCCGATAACGCCGGTCATGTTGAGAACATCCTCGATTTCACCGGTTTGGAAGTTTACGCGTTTAAGAACTGAATCCCCATGATATGCCACCTGAAAACATATCCATTCCATGTCAGGCATCCACGTGGGAGGCATTTGTTCATGTGCTCCGACAAGATCGTTGACTGTCCAGTTAACGCAATTTAAATCGTGATTTGCACTCAGGCATTTGGCTTTCCCCTTGGCATCCGATGGCACAACCCATACTCGAGTATTCCTGTACCATTCACCTTTGCCTTCCTGTCCCAGGTATGCAAGCCATTTGCCGTCGGGTGACCATGACGGCATATAACTCTGGCCGGGAGGAGTGGGGATTAGTTTCATTTTCCCACCCTTGGATGGCATTACCCAAATATCGTATGCTTCATAATCCAACTCGGGATTATCGGCCCTGTTTGAAACAAACGCTATCTTGCTGCCATCGGGTGAGATAACAGCGTTACCCTCATCGTATTTATCACCCTTTGTAAGTTGAGCTGCCTTGCCGGATTTGGCATCGACTGTCCACAGATGCCATTTTCCCTTGGGAATGTAGCCGGCGCCATCCATTTTGAAAAACATATTTGTGATATGCCTGGACACAACTCCGAGCTTTTTCTTTTGTTCATTTGCTTCGCGCTCAAGGACATCCTTGTCTTTACTCCTGAAATTGACCAGGAATTTTTTCCCATCCGGGAACCACTGGATGCCTGCGAACGAACCTTTCAAAGAGGTTACCTTGCGAGCTTCTCCACCATCGAAGGGAATAATGTATATTTGCGGATCAGTCTCATCATGCCTGTTCGACATGAACGAGATGAACCTGCCACAGGGAGACCATCGCGGTAAGTAATCGGAATGATTGCCATAGGTGAACTGCTTTGGCTTACCGCCTTTTGTCGGAACGATCCATATATTTGAATATTTCTTCTCGGTTTTTCGATCGACTCTCTGAATCGTATAAACGACATTCCGGGCATCGGGGGATATTCTCAGGTCAGTAATTAATTCGATGCGATAGAGATCTTCTGCTTTAATCATGATTCTCTTTGCTTTAGCCATTTGTTTTTCCTTCTAAAATTGATTGGATTAATTTTCCGGCACAAGTTCTTTTACCTTACCAGCCACGAGTTTTCCCAGCTGGACACATGCTTTCAAATCATCCTGATTTGGAATGTATTTGATTCTTACGCCATCGTCCACGATATCGAAATTCATATCGAGCATCCACTGGTTGAGGATTTTAACCGCCTCGCCGCCCCAGCCGTACGAGCCGAACGCAGCGCCGATTTTATCTTTCGGGCGAAGGCCTTTGATATATGTCAACGAATCCGCGACTGATGGCAAAATTCCGTTGTTGAGTGTTGGAGAGCCAAAGATAACAGCTTTGGCATCGAGAATTTCGGTTATGACCTCGCTTCGATGCGTGCTGCTCAGATTAAGCGATTTTACCTCGATTCTCTCCTCTACAAGACCGCGCTCAATCGATTTTGCCATCATATCTGTACTGCCCCACATTGTGCCGTAAACAATAACCGCTTTTCTTTTTGCTTTCTGCAGCGCCCATTTGCGGTATGCGGCAAGGATTTTATCGATATGAGTTCGCCAGATTACGCCGTGGTCAGTCGCGAGAATTTCCGGTTTGATATTCAACTCAGTTACAAAATCAAGAAACTTAATGGCCACTGGTGAATACGGCAGGATGATATTGGCATAATATTTGGCGGATTCGAACATGAGATTGTCAAAGGAAACCTCATCGTCGAAACGTTCGTTCATTGCCCAATGCTGTCCGAAAATGTCATTTGATATAAGGACTTTATCCTCCTGTAAATATGAGCACATGCTGTCGGGCCAGTGAAGCATGCGGGATTCGAGGAATTTAATCGTTCTTTTCCCGATGCTGATTTCATCGCCGGTCTTGACAATTTCAAGCGGTAAATCAAGATTATGGAAATGCCCGCGGATTGCCTTTTCACCCATTGGTGAACAGAATACTTTTTCAGGTTTTACCAGCGCGACAATATCCGGCAGGCATCCAGAATGATCAAGCTCGACATGGTCAATTACAAGATAGTCTATCTTTTCAGGATTAATCACATTCTTGATGTTATCCACCAATTCGTCCATAAATCCTTTTTTGACCGTATCAAATAAAACGGTTTTGTCATCGACAACGAGATAGGAGTTATATGTCGTCCCATGGGGAATTTCATATCCGTGGAAGTCGCGAATATCCCAGTCAATCGCTCCCACCCAGTATATATCTTTTTTGATTTCAACTGATGCCATGTTGTTTCTCCTGAAAGGATACATATAAGAGGGTATTAAGTATATAGCATATTGTTTTGGTTTGTTCAAATCTCTTTTGCGTTTAACGCTTATTTTTAATGGTTTCTAAATAGCGACTTCCCCGGCATGCCCGGGTTACGGGGAAAATAGGATTTTTAAACAGCTCAGGGGTGCTGATGCACCCAAATTTCCGGCAAGGATGCCGAATCTCCCAGCCGGTGCTTTCAACAACCAACCTGCTAACTTACTAACCTGCTAACCTGCTAACCTGCTAACTTACTAACCTGCTAACTTACTAACCTGCTAACTTACTAACCTGCTAACCTGCTAACCTGCCAACCTGCTAACTTACTAACTTGCTAACTTACTAACTTGCTAACCTTTTATATGGAAAGGATTTAATGTATATGACATAATAGGCAATGTGAATCCCAATGAGCCAAATAACGAAAGTGTGAGTAAATCAGGTCGCCCTGAAATCCCATCGGATGACACGCCGTTCTATAATCTGGTTAAGCTGATGGAAATTCTGCGTGGTTCGGATGGCTGTGTTTGGGATAAGGAGCAGGATATTCAGAGTTTGAAGAAGTATTTCCTTGAGGAGGCAAAGGAGGTGTATGACGCTGTTGAACATGAGGACTGGGATGGCATGATGGAGGAAGCCGGGGATGTTATTTTTGGAATGATTTTCCTCGCTCAGATAGGCAAGGAGAAGGGAAAATTTACGATTGATGATTCGCTTAAGTGTTGCATTGAGAAAATGGTCAGGCGGCATCCGCATGTTTTTGGCGATGTTGAGGCTGATACGCCTGAGAAAGTGACCGAGAACTGGCATAAGATCAAGGCGCTGGAAAAGAAGAATAACAAGTGAAATTCACTGTCATCCTGAGCGAAGCGAAGGATCTGTATGCTGTTGCGTTAATGATTAAACAAGAAGAAAAAATTCACTCCATTACGAATAGATTCTTCGCTTCGCTCAGAATGACAAATTAGAAGAATGACAAATTAGTTTATTCGCAAAGAGGTTTTTGATTGTCCATTCAGACTGACAGGGAATTTATATCGGCACTGGTTAACGGCGATAACGCCGCGTGGACAGAGATTGCGAAATGCGTTGAAAGCTGGCTGCGGACAGCATCGCGGCGTCATTTCATCCCCGATGAGGATATACAGGATTTAAGGCAGGACATACTGGAAAAATTTCTTGAAAATAATCACGAAAGATTGCAGCGTTTTTCGTTTCGGTGCCGTCTATCAAGTTGGATAGGCAGTGTTGTGAATAATCATTTGTATGATAACTATACGTCATCAATCAGGCGAGAGCGCAGGGAAGAGGGATTCGAGACTTTTAAGCGGAACATATTTGAACAGGAGAAGCAAAGCGAGCGCCTGATTGAAAAGATAGACAGCAGGGAGAAGGTGGAAAAGGCGCTTGAACAATTAACGCCGGCTGAGCGAAGGACAATACGAATGCTCTATTGGGATGGTTTGAAACCGGTTGATATCGCTCGAATTACAGGAGAAAAGAACACAACGATAACATCTCGAATATCAAGAGCACGAGGGAAATTAAGGGAGGTTTTTCTTGAAAACGACAAGGGGAAAGGGGAAAAAGCAATATGAGAATATCCGAAAATAACATCTACATTGATGACCATCCTGACCATGAGGATTTGGCGGCGGTCGCCGAGGGCAATGTTTCGCCATGGATTCGCAAGCGAATCCTGGAGCATATCGAGAACTGCGAATCGTGCAGATTCATTCTTGTCGAGCTGGCAAAACAGGTCGATGAGATACCCAATCTTGCATTGCCGGCAGTGGAGAACAAACCGCTTGAAATGAAAATAGTTGAGGAATCATCGGAGGATAAACAAACAGATGAGCCGGTTAAGGCATCGAAACGCCCGTGGCGTCGAGCCGGTGACACGTTCTTTTTCTGGGTGGCGAGTTCGATGTTTGTGATTTCCTTATTAACCACGCAATTGAATGTTCATTTTCTGGTAGCCGGAGCGTTTTTCGGGCTGCTTGCTGTTGTCGATTACTCATACCGAAACATATTCGCGTCTCTTGTTAAAGCGTGGCGTGAGGGTGATGATGAAAAAGCGGATGAGGTTATCGAGCAGCTGAAAGACCGTTTTAAGATCGGGTGAAGCGACTTGTCTGAAGTATGGTGAGACGCTTGATTGCTGTAGGGGCACTGCTTGGAAGGTGTCCCGGAACATGGAATTATGTGCGAAACATTGTCATTCTGAGCGCAGCGAAGAATCTATATGCTACTGTGTTAATGATTATATCTGATGAAAATTATTTACATCATCGCGAATATATTCTTCACTTCGTTCAGAATGACAGAAAATATATAGAATAACAAAAAATATGCGGTTCTGAGACACTTTCCGTGCTGTACCCCTACAAAGTGATATTTATCGGGTTTATTCTTCCTCTTCTTCCGGTACAGGGGTTTCCTGGTTTAAATCGTAACTGACAAGTTTGCCGTTCATTATCGTTCTAAACAGGCCTTTGGGTGTAACCTCGATGCCGCCTGTTGGGATCGCCGGCAGTTCGAAATAGCTCACCAGTTCACCAGCGGGTGAGTATCGATAAACATTCCTGGTTCGCTTTTCAGCGACATACACGTTGCCGGCTATATCAATAGTAATAAACAACGGAACCGGATTGAAAAAGGTGTCCTTTCGCGGCAGCGGAATTATTGACACCATCTCAAGGTCGGAATTGAATTTCTGAATATACTGTTTTGAACGGTCAACGACATAAATCGAACCTCTTGAGTCGATTGCGATATCGGACGGTGTCAGGAAATATCCGGGATGAAGCGATGATCCGCCTGTCCAGCTGATTAGAGACAAATCCTTGTTGAATTTCTGCAAAAGGTCACTGTCGTCGCTGATTGTGTAGATATAATCCTCTTTGTCTCTGACAATCGCGGTGATTCCAGCGATACCACCGGGTGCTTCGCCGGGCAGTTTTTTCAAATCAGCGTATTCAAGGGAATCATCGAAAAATACAATGTAACCAGGATGGGCATCAAGGAGCATCACGCGCTCGTTTCTGTCCATGTACAGATCGGCAACGTCATCAAGGATTATGCCCGTTGGCAGTTTTGCCTGCGATTGCGAAACAACAACGCCGTCCGGTGCGATTTTCAGGATTGTTCCGGTTTTTCGGTCGGCGGTATAGGTGATGTCATCCATATTGACAGCAAGGCCTTTAAAATCCCCCTTGAACGGTTTTTTGTCTCCTATAACAACTTTGCTGACCTCAAGCGGATTTATCATTTCGATATTTCTTCGTTCAGTGTCAATCGCAAATTTCCGTTCTGTAATACTTTTTGAAAGAAGTCCAATATGCGATTTGATATCGTTGCTGATATGAGTTCCGCTGAAAACAACGCCCACAACCTGCGGAACGGTATCGTAATATTTGACGATGTTGGCAATTTGATCCGATGCCAGTGGTGCGGCAATCGAACTGGAATTTAGCGGTATGCCCATAATAAGGGGCATCTCTGGTATTGCTGCCCTGGCGTGTTCAATCGGTCTCATCAGATGTGATCGCAGAATAAAATCAGGAGTTGTTTTCCCTTTGGCATTGATACTCGTAGGTAAATCGACAATCAGGCAGTCGAATTTATTGCAATATGCCGTATCAAGATCGGACGCAAGCAACTTTTCGGTGGTTATGCCGGTTATGACAGGACGGTCGGGGAAACTACCGCGTAAAGCAGTTAGGATTTCGTCCATTGAGGAAACGCTGTCGGATGGCAGTTGCCATGGCAGATAGAACGCAAAGGGCGGCAGGATTTGTTTTTCTTCTCCTTCTTCTCTTCCTTCTTTGAACGATTCAATGAAACTTTTGATTGATTTGCCAAGATGCCTTGGATTCAGATAATACAGGTTGGATGGTTCCAGCAGAACCGCGCGACCGTTTTGGAACTCAGCCAATATCATCGATGCGGGATTAGGCAGTTCGGACATTGAGAGGAAACTTAGATTAATGCGCGTGTCGCCGAAATATTTTTCCGGTGGTATGCCACTGCGAATGCCGTCATCAAATCCAAAGTATTTCAGATGCTGGAATGTTAGAGGTGGTATAACACGAATGTCCTGGGTCATAATATTGCTTCTAAGATCAACTTCAACAATAATCGCACCTTCATTGTCACTGAGCTTGGCGGTGTCGTTCATCATAATCATGAGTTCTCCCTCATGTTCCGAGATGAACGATTGTGATTTTCCAACCGGGAATGGTTGTGATTCACCAATTCGTGCAATAAGCATCCCGATTGGTTTGTCCGGGATTGTGGCGTTGTTGTCAAGCAGATTGGCATTGCCATCGGGATCAACCCATGCTGAAGAGCGAGTTTTCGCGCTGCGCCATGTGCCTTGCGATGCCAATCCGATGAAATCCCCTTCATGAAGATGTATTCCGGTTTTAAGCCATCGCGTGCCGGCTTCAAGTAGAGGCCGTAAATCATTCTCTCCACATTCATCCTTGATATTTCTTTTCCATTTTAGTGGCCTGGGCTTATATTTCGGGTGGAACAAACCAGCGAAAAACCGCTTGAATCCTATTAATCCGGAATTCGGGCTGCCAATTTCCGTGTCGGACGCGTATATGGTTTTTCTTGATTTGCCATCCCAACGCATTTTGTAAATCGCATTGGGGGTATCACCATTCATATTATCTTTGTAGTCAGCGAAGATCCATTTCCCGCTTGAGCTGAATGAGCATCCGCCAAGTTCATCACCGACAGTGTAGGTTACTCTGGTAATATTTGAACCATCGGTATCCATATAGAAAAGCTCGTAATTGCCCGGATTGTTGCTTGCGAACAGGATTCGCTTGTTGCCATACGCAAACAGGGGGTTCAGGCAGTTTGACGATTCATCGCTTATTTTATTCACTTCGTCGCCATTGGCTTTCATAATGTAGATTTCCCACTGTTTGGATGGTTTCAGCGCGAAGGTAACATATTTGCCATCTGATGAAAAGTCATATCGCCCAAGCTCACCCGCCGGTATGGGAATGAGTTTTGTATCGGAGCCATCCAGGCGTGATGTATAAACATCATTGCTGCCGCTGCGGTCGCTGAGCCATACGACATGCCCGTTCTGTGAGAATCCCGGATTAGTGTCATTACCCGGGTTGTTGGATATATTGATGGGGGTTTTGCCGGATGCTTTAGCGATAAAAATCTCATTGTTGCCTTCGATGTTTTTTACATACACGATGTGCTTTCCATCTGGGGAGAATACCGGCTGCGATGCCTCTCCCAGGTTATCAAATATCTTGAGGCTTTTTCCCGATGTCAGCATTGTGGCTATGAATTGTTTCTCATCCTGCTTGATTGTGAACGCGATTTTCTCCGTCGCGAGAATGTTCGCGAAAAAGAGGTATATGATAAAAATGCTCAACAGCAGGTAAACCCAACGCTTTGCGACATCGCGTTTTCGTCCGGAGACCTTGACCAGCGATTCCCAGAAACCGGATAACAAATACATGATTCTGCGCGACAGTCCCGGCTCAAGTTCCTTTTCGATTAAACGCCTTTGTTCATCCTGGATTTTTTGCAGTTCATCCTCAAGTTCGGTGATTCTTCTGTCGTGAAGAACCATTTTCTCATGCTCTTTCGCCAGATTTCTGGCTTTTTTCTCCAGTTCCAACTGCACGACCAGCCTGTTAATGCGGCTCTTTTCATGTTTGCGTTTTTCGGAGATGTCATAATCAAACACAAGCGATGTGTTTTTCGCGCATCTGAAGCCGGTGTCAGGCCCGTGTTCATCGGGAAGAGCGTATCTTCTATCGGATGCGGAAACCGGGTGGAAGGGAGTCAGGTTGCCGCCTCGAAGCACTTTGTGTGATTTGCCGTATGACGGATCGTTGAATGCATTGCCGGGGTAAGGGTCATACCAGTCCTCGACCCATTCCTGAAGATCGCCGACACCGCCGTAAATGCCTAACTGGCTTAATGCAAGTGATGAGATTCTTGCCGCGAATTCATCCGCGGATACATCGGAATCGTCAGGCAGTTCATTGCCCCAGGGATAGTTCAAGCCATCCACGCCACGTACGGCTTTTTCCCATTCCTGTTCTGTCGGAAGGCGTTTTCCCGCAAGTCCGGCGTATTTCTTCGCGTTAATCCAACTGACTCCGCGAACGGGTTCGTTTTCGAATCCGGGTTTGAATTCATGGTCGGGCATTAATCGTTGATATTCAGCGTTGGTTACCGGATGTTCATCAATGTAGTATGCCGGGAGATGTACAATATGCGCTGGCGCGCAATTGAGTTCGCCATCATCCCTGCCAAAGATAAAATTTCCCGGGCTGACAAAAACCATCCCGGGTGGAGTTTCCTCGAACAGCTTTATGGAAATACGCTCGAATTCCTCGGTTCGGACCATACGGGCGCATTCACTGCATATCATCAACCAATTGTCACGATGTTTCGGGCATATCAAATCCATCCCGCATTCAGGACAGCGAAAGACATCCCGTCCGCGGTTGAATTCTCCGCATATCGGGCAGTATAAATCCTTTTGACGTGTTGAGGTTTTATCGGCAGACAAAACACGCCTCCTCTGGATTGATAATTGAGATAGAAAAAACAACTATCCCTGGCAACTGAATGTTGATTTCACTCAACCAGATTTTGTAATTTTAACACAGATTTCATGTGATTAAATCATGATGAGCATCATATCCGCTGATTTTTTTGTTGTGGCGCTTATCAAACTAAAAAGAAGCGCCATGCTAAAGCATGGCGCTATGTTGATAAAATGAGACTTCTATTAAGTTAATCACTCGTCCGATGTGATTATATAAACCTTGCCTTCCCAGACCAGCTTGATATTATCGCCAACCGCTAGGTATTCGCTGATATCCGGGAATTTGTCCATCAGGTTGAAATACTCATCGCTCATGAATTCGATTTCAATCTCTTTTAATTTATCATCGGGGTCATATTCGCTGTCCACCCAGTAGTCGTTTTTGAGAATGAATGTTTTATCCTCGACATGCTGGACTTTTCCCTGAGCGCTTCCTTCTCCATCATGTTCAACAGCATCCAGACTTTCGGCTTCTTCCTTCATTGCCAGCGATTTTGAGACGTTTCGCGCCGCTTTCCCCTTGACAACTCCGCCAGCCATTCCTCCAGCTCCACCTTCGCCGTATGACCTGCCTGATGAAAAGGAATCCCGTCCGCTTCTTGACATCTCTATTGGCATCGGCATTGGTATCCCCGGAGGAGGTATTGAACTGTCCTCAAGAACAAGGTAACTTGTGTATGGCGTGATAATTCCATATCGCTTTGCGAGTTTAATCACCTGATCGATCGTTTCCTGATTCTCGCCGTAAAGCCTTACCTGATTCAGAAGATATCCGACTTTGCGGTTTGCCCACAACGGCGGGATGAAAGTGTTTTCGTCATAGCTGCTGAATTTTTTTGAGTATGAGAATGTTTTCGATGACGCTCCTCGCAGTTTGCCTTTTAGACTGATTTTCGCATTACCGCTTCCGGTGTAGCGTCCCGTGATAATAAGCTGGCTTCCCTTGAAAAGGTCGGGGAGTTCTTTTGGGTAGATGTCGTAAGCTCTTACGCCGGACACATCGAGGTTCAAATCTGTAAGAACTGGCGATTTGATTTTCTGATAGAGATTGGAAAGCGGGATTTCCAAATCCTCACTGGGCGCGACATTCGAGGATGCTCCCCCGTTTTCGCGAGCGAGTTTGTCGATAAATGCTATGTTGACATCATCGCCGACTCCGAACGAGAAAACTCTCGCGTCCCTTTCGTTTGCTTTCTTAGCATTGCGAAGGATATTGTCCGTATTCTGTTCGCCGATTGTGGGAAGGCCATCTGTGAGGAAGATAATATAAAACGGGCGGTTTCCACCACCGACGAATTTCAATCCCTCTTTCAGTGCGCCATCAATATAGGTTCCTCCTACCGCAGCAAGGCCGTCGACATAATTCAACGCGTCATTTACAGCGGAGACCGATGAGAGAGAATCGCGGAATTTGTGAACATCCGAGGAGAAGTTAATAACTCCAAAACGGTCATCAGGATTGAGATTCCTCAGGATATACCGCAGCGCTTCTTTTGCCTGCTTGATCTTTTCTCCTTCCATCGAGCCGGATGTATCGAGAATGAAAAGGAAATCCTTCGGGATTGGTTTTTGCCCTGATGTGTCGTAATCGAAGCGCGGGCTTATCAGTCCGAGGAAGTAGCCGTCCTCGCCGGATGGTTTATGCGTGATAAGTTCAACTCCGAATTCTTTTTGCGGATGGGTCATGAAAAGCACGAATTCACGGGTTGGCCTGTAATAGCTTTTTTCAAGCGTCGCGCGAGCGTGTTTGGAGTCGTGCATGTCGATTCCGATATCATGAGTTGGCGAATAAATCCGACCCATGGGTGAGCTGGAATTGATTTCAACATCGATAATAAGAGTTCCTATCGGGTCGTTTAAACCTCTGATTTCCAGCGGGAAAGCGTACTTCGACAGCGTGCCCTCTTTTGTGATTACCTCGCGATATTCAAGTTCGATTTCCTTTGTGCCGTTCGCGGGAATTGGATAGATGCGGCATCTGAGAAGGCCATCACCGGCGTGTTCAAGAAGTCCGGGGTCGCGCATTCGACGTACGATATCCTCATAGATATTTCTTGCTTTTCCGGCTTCCATTGTTTCAAATGTGAGCTTTTTGCCGTCCATCCACAATACGAAATCGCTCATCGTGGCGCGATCAGCTGGAAGAGGAAATAAAAATTCTCCCTCGAGCTGCATTCGATTGTTATTACGCCATATCTGCCTGATATGCGTTCGCGCTATTTGTCCGTCAATTGTGGTTTTAACCTCCTGTCGTTCCAGAATGAGAGGTTGGAAACGCGGCCGTGGAATCGGAGGGGCGGGGATAATCAACCGTCCGTTTGCATGAGCCGCGGATGCGAATAGCGGCGTTATCATCATCGCGAATAATGAGATAAGGATTGTTCTGATTGTTGTTTTCATAAAGGTTGTCATGATGTTCTCCTTTTGCCTGAGTGAAGCAATCTTGATTGTAATATTTTTCATGCGCCATTCAATAATTTTGCAGGCACTATGTTAAAGAGCATATCGGGAAAGCATGTTGATTTATAAACATATCATTTCCCTGATAACTATCGGGTGCCGCCCACACATCACGTCTTTTTGTGATTTGTGGGTGAAACGTGCAAATTCATATCATTTCACCCATGAAGCCCGGAGAGCTGTATGGGCGGCACCCAATGTTTTGAATAAAATTGACACCTTTTTCGCAATCATTGCAAAGCAAATAAATTGCGGTTTCAATTATTGAAACGTACCTGATATCTAAAAAGTTCAAATTATTTCTCGGATTAAAGGTGTTATTTCACCTTGTGAATCGGATGTCTCGATAGCGGATTTCAGCGTGGATTCAATCAGTTCCTTGTGTTGTTTGTCATTATAGTAGGCATCAACGATTCGCTCTCCTTTTTCGACAGGATAGGATTTCCATTTGAAAAATCGCAGGCCCACGGCGGGGTCGATTACATCATCTTTTTTCAGACGGCCTCCGCCAAGCTGGCGTACAAGATTGCCGATTTGGCGCATCGCTATTTTTGAAATGAAACCGGATTCGGGTGCGGTGTAGCTGAAGCGGAATTCAGCGTGAGGCAGGATGCCGTAATCATCGATAATGCGCTCATCGCCACCCTGAGCTGTTATCATCGATTTGAATTTTTTAAGTGCGCTGGCATCTGAAATGCGGTTTAGAACCTCTGCCTTGATTGAATCAAAATCATCATCGCCGCGTGAAAGCGCCACCATGCGTGATGCCAGTTCAACGCTCAATTCAACCAGATCATCATTGCCATTCCCTTTAAGTACTTCAATTGCCTCAATTACCTCCATTGTGTTTCCGACGTTCTGTCCGAGAGGGCTGTCCATCGAGCTGAGAATAGCGCGCACTTTTTTGCCGAGTTTTGTTCCGATTGAAACCATCGAATTGGCAAGGGATTTGGCATCGTCGTATTTTTGCATGAAAGCGCCGTCGCCGAATTTGACATCCAGAACAATATTCGCAGCTCCACCCGCGATTTTTTTCGATATTATACTTGCTGCAATCAGCGGAATTGAATCGACAGTGGAGGTGACATCGCGAAGGGAGTAGAGGATTTTATCCGCGGGGACCATATTTTTCGATGTCCCTGCAAGGACAAGCCCGATGTCACTCGCCTGTTTTTTTATGTGTTCTGAACTCAGCGATGTTTGAAATCCTGGAATGCTTTCCAATTTATCGAGAGTTCCGCCAGTGAAATCGAGTGCGCGTCCTGAGAATTTAATAACAGGCACACCGCACGCCGCTGCCAGCGGAGCGGCAATCAACGTGGTTTTATCGCCGACACCGCCGGTTGAATGCTTGTCCGCTGAGTTGGGGAAATCATCGAGATTGATAATCTCGCCGTTTTGTGCCATTGCATTAGTCAGCGATGCGGTTTCCAAATCAGTCATGCCGTTGAGCCGTACTGCCATTAGCCACGCCGCGGTTTGGTAGTCGGGGATTTCATTCGCGACAAGAGATTTGATGAATTGCTCGATTGAATCAGGAGAGTGTTCTCTTGCGAGTTTCTTTTTCTCTATAAAATCAGGCATTCGGAAGGTCATGGTGTCCTCGGAGCGGTGGTGAAAATGCTGTTTACATTATTGCAACAATTGAATAATAGCATATTGAGATTGTATATATTGGCGCTGGGTATAAATTAATCTGCTCTGTTGGAAAAGGTGAAATTTTACCGGTGTCAGACCCCTTGATAATGGTGTTGTCAAGGTGTCAGACCCCTATATCCCAAGTTAATTTAAAATGCCATACATGGTAAAATCTGTCTACAAGCCTGTTTATGCCTTGCAACGCCATGGTGCAAAATGCATCAAGGTGTCTGACACCCTACATTAGGGCACTCAAGGTGTCTGACACCGATTTTTCTTTAAAAACAGTCCGCTACATTTTACCGATTGCTGGCACTTGTCTTCTATAAAACAAAAACAGCAGAGAGTTAAAAACCATCTGCTGTCAAATTGCATATTAAATTGCCTGTTTAGTCGCTTATTTAAATTCAGCTATTAGCTTCTCCGCGAGTTCAGTACCCACTCTGAATTGTCCCTCCACCGTGCTTGCTCCGATGTGGGGTGTCAGGTAGATATTCGGATGATTCCTGATGTTTTCATCATCGAGAGGTTCCTTTGCGAGGACATCCAAAGCCGCGCGAGCTACTTTCCCGCTGTTAAGAGCGTCCAGAAGCGCGTTTTCATCAACTGTACCACCGCGCGAGGCGTTTACGAGAAATACGCCATCCTTCATTTTCGCAAATTCATCCGCTTTTATAGTTGGGCCGAAATCAGGATCAAACGGGATATGCAGTGTGATGAAATCGCTCTGTGCGAGAAGTTCATCCTTTGGAAGCATCTTGACAATGTCAGGAAGCGGTGAATCGGGAATGTATTCATCGTAAGCAACGCATGTCATTCCCAACGCTGTAGCTCGTTTCGCTACCTCTTGTCCGATTCTGCCGATTCCGATAATGCCGAGTGTCTTGCCGCCAAGCTCGACGCCTTTCATTTTGTTCTTGGGCCATTCGCCCTTTTTGATTTCATGATTGCCAAACGGGATGAATCGCGCGATACCGAACATCATTCCAATCACAAGTTCCGCTACGGATGCGCTTGATGCCGCAGGGGTGTTTACCACTTTGATAGCAAGCCCTTTGTCCTTAATGTACTTCTGGTCAATATTATCAAGCCCCACGCCCCCTCTTGCGATGATTTTCATGTTCTCCATCGCGTCAATAATGGCCGCGGTCACTTTTGTTCGGCTTCGAACAACCATGGCATCGTAGTCCTTTATCTCAGCAACTAACTCATCGGGTGTGATTGTGGTTTTTTCGATTACCTCCAACCCGGCATCTTTCATCATCTGTACCGCTTCATTTGCAATCGGGTCGCAAATCAGTATTTTAGCCATTTTTTTCACCTCATATTTTTAATAATAAACCGATATGAAAAAATTGGCAGCAGAGGATTAAAATCCTCTGCTGTCAACAATTATTTCTTGTCCGGTAATAGTTCATCTCCGTATTTCTCTATGGTTCTCTCGATTGCCTGAAGAAGTCCCTCAATCTCCCACATCTGCGTATCTCCCATGTGAGCGATTCGGAAACATTTCTCTTTAAGTTCGCCATAACCATTGGATATCACCAGGTACTCCTTGCCCAGCGCTGCGTTGAGTTTCGCGATGCTTATCCCGCGATTGTTTGCGATATTCGTGACTGTATTCGACTCAAATCCCTTTTCAGTATAGGGTTCCCATTTTTCTTCTACGTATTTCCTGACTCTTTTAGCGAGTGCCAGATGGCGCTCGTAACGCGCATCACCCTCGGCGAGGATGAAATCAAGTTGCTTGTCCAGCGCGAACATGTGGGCGACGGATGGCGTTGATGGTGTTTGCATGTTCTTTTTCTGTCGTGCCAACTGGGCGATGAAATCGATATATCCGCCGCGGAATTTGATTGTTTCCGCTTTTTTAATCGCCTTGTCCGATACCCATGAAATTGTTAATCCGGCTGGAAGCGCGAATGCTTTCTGAACTCCGGCGAGGACAACATCGATGCCAAGATTGGCTGGTTCGATTTTGATCCCAGCCATTGCGCTGACAGCGTCAACAAGGAACATGACATTGGGATAATCTTTCTGCATCATTGCGCCGATTTCAGGAATCGGGCTCATGACACCTGTGGATGTTTCATTCCACACAACAGTTATGGCATCGACATCGGGGTTGGCGTCAAGGACTTCTTTCACCATTTCAGGCTTGATAGCCTTGCCCATATCGACATTATATTTGACAATCTCGATTCCATTAGCCTCGATTAGCTGGGACCATCTTTTTGAAAAAGCCCCGTTGATAAAACACGCGCATTTTTTCGCGCATGTGTTTCTGGCAGCACCCTCCATTATTCCGGATGATGAGCATGTCCAGATGAGAATATTGCCCTCTTTAGTGCCGAAAAACGTTTGCAATTTCTCGACACAACGTGTGTGCAGATTTGTGTATTCCTTTGATCTGTGTCCGATTTGAGGTGTCGCCATTGCCTGGAGAATCTCAGGGCGAACCTCTGATGGTCCCGGGATAAAAAGACGTTTGTGATTCATTAGCGTTCTCCGATATATTTGATCGATTAGGTTCTGTTTCATCATATATAAATCCCATAACGGGAATGTACATAAATCACGCCCTGAAAAGAAGGGCGGTTGGTTTCCAAAACTGCTCGCAGAATCGAGATTATAAATCAGGCATTATTGTTTCTCAAGAGAATTTCACAATATTAATTTGTACCGGGTACAAATTAAATTGTGAGCATTATGGGGATTTTCATCATTCTGCTTGCTTTGCGCATAGGATATGGAGATAGCGCGCTTTATCCAACTCAGTATAATTAGTCATATTAACTCAATTTCAATTCGTACCGGGTACGAATTAATTTTTTTATGCTAAAATCACAAACATGCCGAATCCTTATGAGATAATTCGGGCTTTTCTGGCTGTGGATATGCCGGATGAAATCAGAACACTAGCCGCTGAAACCGGTGAGCGTCTGTTGACTCATGAAAAGGGATTGAAAATCGTGGCTCCGGAAAACTATCACATTACTCTGGCGTTCATCGGGGATGTTCAACGCGATTTGCTTGATGCCATCGACATACCAATAGCACGATTGGCGGAGGGGATATCTGTCATTAGTGTCCAGTTCAACAAAATTGGGACTTTCCCGTCTGTTGTTTTCCTGAAGACATCCGAAGGTGAAGAGGAACTTGCACGGCTATCCAAAGGCGTGAGAGATATTCTTGCGCGGAACGAAATTCCGTGCGATTCCAAACCGTTCAAGGGACATTTAACAATCGCGCGTTCGAGGAATCGAAAGATGAAAGCGAAAGAGTTTCTTAAAAGCTATGCTTTTGATACCAGATTTGATATTGGATTTGAAATAGACAGTTTCAGCCTGATACAATCAGAATTGACATCGGCGGGACCTATCTATACAACACTTAAACAATACTATCTTGATGCCCAAGAAGTGAAATGATGACAGATTGCCCGAATAAGGAGAAAAATTTCCAGAAATGCAACTGCACTTATAACTGTTCAAAAAAAGGAAATTGCTGTGAGTGCATCGCGTATCATAATGCAATGGGCGAGTTTCCGGCATGCCTTTTCTCGAAAGAGGCGGAAGCGACATTCGACAGGTCGCTTGAAATGCTGATTAAAGACCGTAAGGGCGGATAGTGCCTGTTGATTAACCCCGATAAATATAAATAATAAACCCATCGTGGGTTTAGGGTTTAATCAGGTTCAAGCGCGAGTTTGGTTAAACTTAACTGATGTTTGATTGGTATGGGGTATTTATCGTTCAGGCATGCAAGACAGAACTGGTCGTATTTAAGCCCTGTCGCATCGATTAATCCATCAATGGAGAGGTAATTAACACTGTCAGCCCCAAGGAATTTCGTCAATTCTGGAATTGTCATCTGCGACGCAATGAGTTCTTCCTGCGTGGCGGTGTCGATTCCGTAGAAACAAGGATATTTGACTGGCGGGCTGGCGACCGCCATGTGAACCTCTTTTGCTCCTGCATCCCTGATTAATTCTATAATTTGCTTGGATGTGTTTCCGCGTACGATTGAATCATCGACAAGAATCACCCGTTTGTTTTTCATAACCTCTTTTAAGGGGTTGAGTTTCATTCTGACTTTTGTCTTGCGCATTCGCGCACTGGGAGAGATGAAAGTCCTTCCGACATAACGATTTTTAATAAGGCCTTCCATGAAAGGGATTCCAGTCGCTTTTGCAAGACCGATAGCGTGCGGTGTGCCCGAGTCGGGTACGGAAATCACGATATCCGCGTCGAAATTAACCTCTCCTGCCAGATTTGTGCCCATTTTCTGCCGGCACAGATGCAGTAGGCGCCCAAGGATGTAGCTGTCAGGCCGGGCGAAATAGATAAACTCGAACATGCAGATCTTTTCCTGCGTTGGTTTCTCCTCAGTCCAGAAGAAAGATTTCATGCCGTTCATATCAAACACGACAGCTTCCCCCGGTTGGACTTCCCTAATAAGTTCAGCATTGACAATATCCAGTGCAGCGCTTTCGGATGAGAAAAAGTACGCGGTTTTACCATTCTGTTCCTGTTTGCCGATGCACAACGGGCGGACTCCAAGCGGGTCACGAAGGCAGATTACTTTTCGTGGCGTTATTATAGCAAGCGTGAATGCTCCCTGGCACTGTGGGAGGGCGATTTCAACAGCTTCCTCGATGGTCATGCCCGTGCTGTAGTATTTCATCAGCAGCTTTGCCATCACCTCGGAATCATTAGTTGTCTCGAAATGAACTCCCTCGCGTTTGAGTTTCTCGCGAAGAATTCTTGTATTGACAAGATTCCCGTTGTGCCCGAGAGCCAGTTTGTATCCGTTCTCCTGAAGAAAAATCGGTTGTGCGTTAGCCTGAACAGCGCTGCCTGTGGTTGAGTATCTGACATGCCCGATTCCGCCCTGTCCGCGAAGGATATTCAGAATGCGTTCATCAAATACCTGGCTGACAAGCCCCATTCCGCGATATTCAGTAAGGGCGTTTCCAACCGAGACAGCCATGCCGGCGGATTCCTGTCCCCTGTGTTGAAGGGCGAACAGCCCAAAATAGAGAAGGCGGGAAATGTCGAGATGTGGCGCCCAGACTCCGAAAACCCCGCATTCTTCCCTGGGTTTCGAACCAAGCGTCATGTATTGAGCGGGACAGCAGTTTTTCATTTTGTTTTTAAGTTAGGTTCAATTTATTAAATCAACAGCGATTAGTTTAACACATAGTTAGTAAGTTAGTAAGTTAGCAGGTTAGCAGGTTAATAGGTTAGTAGGTTAGTAGGGAAAAGACGGGAATATTTCTTTTACGCATGCAACGGAACAGGTATTTTTTCTTTTAACCTGCTAACTTACTAACCTGCTAACTTGCTAACTTTCTTTTGCGAGTGCAACGGGACAGGTTTTTTTTCTTTTAACCTGCTAACTTGCTAACCTGCTAACTTGTTAACTTTCTTTTGCGATTGAAACGGGACAGGTTTTTTTTCTTTTAACCTGCTAACTTGCTAACTTGTTAACTTTCTTTTGCGAGTGCAACGGGACAGGCTTTTTTTCTTTTAACCTGCTAACTTGCTAACCTGCTAACTTGTTAACTTTCTTTTGCGATTGAAACGCTCCAGGCTTTTTTTCTTTTTAACTTGCTAACTTACTAACTTGCTAACCTGCTAACTTTTTTTTAACCTGCTAACCTTCCTTTCCCACTACCCGTTTAAGGACCTCTTGGTATGCGCCTTCGACATCGCCGAGGTCGAATCTGAATCTGTCCTTGTCGAGTTTCTTTCCGGTTTCGACATCCCAGAGGCGGCAGGTGTCGGGGCTTATTTCATCGCCGAGAAGGATTTCGCCTTTGTGGCGTCCGAATTCGAGTTTGAAATCGACGAGTTTTAAATTCAGAGTGAGGAAATACTCTTTCATGATTTCGTTTATCTCTCGTGCTTTGGTTCGGATGTGATTCAGCTCATCCATCGATGCCAGTTTGAGATGAACCGCGTGTTGATCATTGATTAGAGGATCGTGGAGCGCATCGTCCTTGAGGAAAAATTCGACAATCGGCGGATCGAGAATTTGTCCCTCGGTGAATCCGAGCCGTCTCACGAGTGAACCTGCGGCGATGTTTCTCGCGATGACCTCGACCATCATGATGTCGAGGCGTTTTACCAGCATGTTGCGATCATCGAGTTTTTCAACCAGATGGGTTTTAATTCCCTTTGATTCGAGAAGTTTGAACATGGCGCATGAGATGCTATTGTTCACGATACCCTTGGACGCGATTGTGTCTTTCTTGGTGCCATCGAACGCGGTAGCTGAATCCTTGAATTCCTGAATGACCAGATCGGGGTCGGATGTTAGAAAAACCTTCTTGGCTTTGCCCTCATAAAGGAGGTCGCCTTTTTGTATGGCTGACATTGTGATGTTCCCTCGACTGTTTACGGTTACATGTCCGGCATGTCGAACCGTTTATTTTTTACCGCTCGAATATAACCATCATGCCTTGCGAAAATCAAGGGCGATGGTCGAATTATGTGGGGTTTTTGGGGGGA
>JAGGVT010000087.1 GCA_021157815.1 bacterium
CTGTTGAAAAACCCCGTTTTGTCCCAGACCGTAGGGGCAACTCTCCGTGGTTGCCCTGTATTTATGCCAATATTTAGGGTAGGCACAGAGACCTACCCCCTACATTCAGCCCTTTTTCAACAGCCCCTTTCGCGGGAATGACGGAATTTTGTTTCGCTGGAAGTCATTCAGAGCAAATCTCACGTCAGAGCAAATCTCACGTCAGAGCAAATCTCACGTCAGAGCAAATCTCACGTCATTCCCGCGAACGCGGGAATCCATTTTCTTCTTTAACCGAAACAGAATAATTTGGAAACACATAAAATGACTTTATACGATTGAATCTATCGATGAAAAATTGCATACTGTAAAAACTATAGTTGCATAAGACCTGTGAAAAGGGAAATTGATTGTAGCCAGATTTATCATTAACCAGGGTAGTGGGAATAAATCCATGGAAATAAGATTATCCTCATCAGGAGAGCTTTTTTGGATATATACACTGTAATTCACAATCGCAGGAGCATAAGAGCATTTAAACCGGACAGCATCGATGACGTTGTTTTAAATCGCATTATGGATGCCGCTTTGTGGGCGCCAAGCGCGTTGAATTCGCAAAACTGGATTTTCCATGTCCTTACCGGCAAAAACCGGGATGGATTCGCCAAACTCCTTACGCCTGTTTTTGAGGAAATGAAAGACACAATCCTTGAAAATTACGGATCGGAAGCGGTTGAGGTAAGGCGTAAATTATATACAAACGCCGGCGGCGCTCCTGTTATTATTGTGGTTTATGTGGAAAATGGGGCATGGAATTGGGATAAAATCGGGCCAGGCATGGCTTGCATGAATATTTTGTTAGCCGCTGAATCGGAAAGGCTCGGCTCGCTTTTCATGGGCGCTCCGATATATGTTAAAGAAAAAGTAAACGAGTTTCTTGGTGTGCAAGACGCCGAACTTCTCGGAGCGATTTTACTTGGCTATCCAGATGAGGAAGTTGCCCCTAAACCTCGTCTTGATAACCGAATAATCAGGTTGAAATAGGCAATGGCAATCAAATTCCTGCAGACAGCCGACTGGCATCTGGGAGCGAAATTAACCTCGCTCCCTGAGGAAATCGCTGATTTACATCGACTCGATGCTATAAACGCAATCAGCCGCATGATTAAAAGCGCTGTCGATGATGATGTGAATTACATTCTCCTTCCCGGCGACCTGTTTGATAACGTGAAGCCATCTCAGAAAAAAAAAGCAATCCTGACAAGAATTCTCAATTTAATTCCCAAATCGACAAAAGTTTTCATTCTACCCGGAACACACGATTACTACATCGAGGATGGAATCTGGCATGAGAATATTTTTTCACATATAAATATCTTCACTGATGAGGGTTTTTCCTGTTTCGATTTCGATGAGGACAACGTTTCAATATGGGGTGTTCCTGTTTTTAAAAGCGGACGGGATAAAAACTGGCTGGCATCCAAACAGGAACTTCGCGATGACAGAATCAACATTCTTCTCTATCATGGTGATTATCGCGGCACGGGCAGAGAGTATGAAAAGTGGGATTATCCTTTTGAATTAAACGACATTGTGGATTCAGGATTCGATTACATCGCGCTGGGACATCACCACAGGCAAAATGTAATTTCCAATGGCGGCAGAACGATTGCGGCATATTCCGGCTCGCCCGCAGGATGGAGTTACAGAAAAAGCGAACTTGGAAAACGTCATTTTATAATCGGTGAAATCGATAAATCAGGCGTTAAGGTTGAATTGAAAGAAGTTGGCTGCCCGTTAATTCACAGTTACCAAATTGACCTCTCCAAAATGGTGGAATCTGAAAAGATGCTTAAAGAGATAGGGGATTTTGATAAATCAGATATTGTCAGGATGTTTATTTCACCGGGGGATGACACTCTTAATCTGCGTGTGCGGATAGACGAATTAAAAACAGAATTCAGATATTTCGATCTGGTTGAGGATGAACTGGAGCAGATATCCGTTGACCCGTCAGATAATTACCATTTGAAACGTCTCATTCAGAAAATTGACACCAAACGGGATGATGGCGAAATCGATGATGAATTCCACAATCGCCTGATTAAAAGGGCTTTGAGAATATTCATGTAAATGAAATTTATCAACCTGAACATAGAAAATTTCAAATGCTTTGACTCCTTTTTCTGGGAGTTTTCTAAAGGCCTGAATATTGTTTATGGCCCCAATGAAAGCGGGAAAACATCGCTTTATCAGGCGCTTGTGCTAAGTTTGTTCGGACCTCACACAACTCGTGAAAAACATTTCGGCGATCTTGGCAAGGATGATTTCACTCCTCTTGGCACTGACACCAAGCCTATACTCAAAGTAACGTTTAAAATCAAAGATGAGACTGTATCTATTATTCGAGACTTTGCGGAATCGAAAGTACAGATATCAGGCGAGGCAAACACAAACGATACGCAAACATTTCAGGCAAGAAATGCAAGGGATTTTATCAAGGAAAAACTGGGCGGAATTGAGGAGGAGATGTTCACTAAATACGCCTCGATTAACCATGCTGAACTAGCTCGCCTTGACGCCGCGAAATATGAAAAAGAAAATATCGCAATGGAGAAATCACTTTTGAGAATTGTCGAATCAAGGCATGGAGCGACTATTCTTGATGTAAACAAGAAAATCGAAAAAGATTTGGCAAGCAACAAAAAGCTCAAGGGTGAAATTAAATCAAGGCTTGATGGCCTTAAAAAGAGATTGTCCGATTGCATGGATGCGGATGCCCAACTGTCTGGACTGAAAAATATATCAAATGAGAAATCTGAGATTCTGAAGATCAAACTTGCTCGCCAGGATGAGCTGGCAACTGTTGTAAACGCGATGTCCTCCCGCCGTAAAAAGAAAGAGCAAATCAAATCCCTGGAAGAAAAAGTTGAGCAAAGCAAAAAAGAATGCAAACTATGCCAGAACGCGATTGATGAGAGGAAAGAACTTATTGATAAACTTGATAAGTATCCCTCTGTGATTGTTAAGGAAAGAGATTCAATATATAAGAAAACCGTTGACATTCAGAAAAGACAGGACACACTTTCGGGAAAACTCGAATCTGTATCTGAAAGATACAAGTCGCAATCCGAGAAGCTTACGGATGTGGAAAAACAGTTTGAGGAGCATCACGGGGTTATAAAGCAAGGCGCTGATGATGTTGAAAATTTCAAGAAACTGGACAATGAAAAAAAAGCAAAGGAGCAGCGTATCAATGATGTTGAGATAGAAGCGGATGCCCTGAATCGTCAGAAAGCGGACGGCATAAAGCGCAAGACGTGGTTGAATCGCGCCGGTTTTGGATGCCTTTTCCTTGGCGCTGTCTTTCTTGTTTTTGGACAAATATATGGATTGCAGCTTCTATGGTCAATACTCTTGATAACGGTTCTTGTTACACTGGTATTTTCAACAACGTTTTTTATTCTTGCTATCAGAGCGATTGATAAAACGGTCATCGATGACCTTAAAACGCTTGGTGAAGAGAAGGACGCTTTTCTCAAGGAACTCGCAAATGTTGAATCTGTTATGACACGGTTGTCGGATAAACTCGGATTTAGCAGTCGTGATGATCTTGACAGGCGATATGAGGCATTCAAAACAGAGGAAGCAGGTTTGGCCGAGCTTCGCAATCAGGTGCGGGAACTTAACGAGGAGCAAAACCTGTCCACGGAGAACATTGCCTCTCTTGAAAAGGATTTGGATAAGCTCCTTGATGAAACCGGCTACCGCACTTTGACTGAATTAACGGAGTCCATTAATCGTGTTTCCGATATAAGCCATTCCATACACATTTTGAGCAGCCGTATCGAAAGTGAGAATATCATTGAAAGGTTGAACAAATCTCAAAGCGAGTTGGCCAGCAACACAATTTTGCTCAATGACACTAAGACTAAATTCAGCGATGAATATGTTGCGGAACCGCTCAGCGAGGATGAGTTCATACTGAAAGAAAAGGAATTGGCTGAACTTCAGAATTTAATTCCGCAACTTGAGCTCGAAAAGGCAACGATTGATGGCCAGATAAAGTCCGGTGAGGAGCATTCTGACGAGGGGCATGAAATCCTTGAGGAGCGTCTTGAGCGTTTTAACTCCACGCTTCATGAACTTAACCACGAAAAAGAGGAACTCGAATTTTTAAAGATATTGCTTGAACAACTTGAGACAACCTATAAATCTCAGTTTCTTCCCGACCTCGAGGAAAGAGCGCTTAATCTTTTCAAATCGTTTGCACAAACAAGCGATAAAACATTTTCGCTGGAGAAATGGCCGTCGATTTCAATTACATCAAACCAGCTCGCTGATTTCGATGAGCGGCATCTTTCGCAGGGAACACGTGACCAGTTGTATTTCGCATTGCGAATAGCGTGGAACGATATTCTTTCACCCGGAGATTTGAAACTGCCCCTTATCTGGGATGACCCATTTGTATATTGGGATGATCCCAGAACACAGGGTGCTTGCGATATCGCACAAACGCTTGTTGAGGCGGGGCATCAGCTGATTGTGTTCACTCACCGCGAGGAACTCGTTGAAATATTCCAAAGAGGCTTCGATGAATCGAAAATGCTTGTCACGTCGTTGAATACCTAAAGTTATATATTTACGTTATCGCGAATAGATTCTTCGCTATGCTCAGAATGACAAAAACCGTAACCCTGTCATGCCATCCCGGACAAAAGCAACAATTATCTATAATGTGAATCAGGCATTCCGTGGTGGTGGCTAGATATGCGAAACCCCGGAATGCCTGATTCACATTGTAAAATATTGGCAGGTTTATGCGGATCGGCATTCCGGGTTACTGTGGAAATTGTGATATTTCATAAACGAACAATTTATATTTATTTGAATATTGTTGATATTTCATGAATTTGACGATATTATAAATACGGCTAATTATCAAATATAAAGGAAATAGAGAAAATGGTTAAAATCGACGTTGAAAGCATTATTGACCAATCAATACTTCGACCGGATGCGACGGAAAAAGAACTTATCGAATTCACGGAGAAAGCAAAAAAATATCAATTCCCAGCGATATTCATTCCTCCTACTTTTGTGCCGAGAGCCGCGTTTATGCTGAAGAAGCATCCCACTCTGATAGGCAGTATAATCGGATTTCCCCTTGGATATCACACGTCCACAATGAAAATCCAGACAGCGCGATATCTTTTCCATCACGGATGCGATGAGATCGATGCTGTCATGCACATTTCATATTTAAAAAGCGGGGAATACAAATACGTTGTAAGAGAGATAAACGCTCTTACAAAGATTCTTCTACAGCACAAGAACAAGCACGGGCAGGTCCCGATTCTCAAGGTGATTATTGAAGCTTGTTATCTTACGAAACACGAAATTGAAATGGCCGTTAACGCCATTATCGAGGGTGGAGCGGATTTTGTGAAAACAAACACCGGATTCGGTCCCAAAGGCGCTGAAATTAAAACGGTTAAATTCCTTTCCGATATCGCGGGGGACAAGATAAGAATAAAGGCATCAGGTGGTATTCGAACTTTGGCGGAAGTGAAAGAATTCCATAAGGCAGGAGCTGACAGGATTGGAACATCCAACGGATTTGAAATTGTCAATGAGTGGAAAAAATCAAAGAATAAGTAGGTGAGTTTGTGGTTTTGAATTGTAATAGCAGAGGGTCTAAAACCTCTGCTATTTTTATCATTTTCTATTGATTCATAAATTCTGGTATCATTACCATCTGATGAGATTCAATGCAAAAGCGATAATCCTACGTGGCATGAATTACGGTGAAAGCGACCGTATAATCAGGATACTTGTTGAAAATCGCGGTAAAGCAAGCGCAATTGCGAAGGGAGCCAGGAAGGAAAAAAGCAAATTGCGTGAGGCGGTCGAGCCGTTGACGCTTGGCATGTACCAGTTAAACACCGGGCGCAATATGTACATAATCTCGCAGGCGGATATCATTGACACCTTCCCGGCAATAAAAGATTCTCTTGAGAGCCTTATGACATCCATCTTCTTAAGCGAACTTGTGGATGAATTCATGGAGGAGGGGAATCCTGATATAAGTACATTTGAATTATTCATATCAGCCATGAATTCTCTTGAGGCGACCAATGCCAAATGGGAACAGACGGCTGTCTATTTTGAGGTTCAACTTCATGTTATAAATGGAATTTTCCCTGACTTGCATCAATGTGTTTTATGTGGAAGCACAAAAAGCGCTGCCGATATCAAACTTGATTTGGAAAATGGGGGCGCGTTATGTTCTGTCTGTTCTGCTCATCAGACAGGTGAGGAATCGTATCCGATGAATTCTCTTTTCATTCTGGATATGGCATCAGAACTTCCATTGGATAAATTCCTGCAAATGGAATTTGATGAAAACAATTTGAACGCAGCTGGAAGGATTATCTCACGCTTTACCTCCCATTATTTGTGTAAACAGCTCAAGAGCCGCGCAATCATGGATTCCACTTTGAAAAATCGGCAATCGTAAATTTGGCTGATAAAGGACATCGGGAGTATAATCAATCCGCCAGAATGAACATGGACAGCAAAGAAAATACCGGAGATAGAAAATCCTTCAGGGAAAGGTATGAAGCGTGGGAATGTGAGTACCTTGTTCCTAACGCAATGAAAAGCGTTGATTCAAAGGGACGCCAGCACGATGACAAGCCATGCTCTATCAGGACGATTTTCCAACAGGATCGTGACAGGATTCTCCACTGCAAGGCTTTCCGGAGACTGAAACATAAAACCCAGGTGTTTATCGCGCCGGATGGCGATCATTACCGAACAAGATTGACACATACTCTTGAGGTTGGTGCGATTGCACGGACAGCATCAGTAGCGCTTCGGTTGAATGAAAACCTGACAGAGGCGATTGCGCTTGGCCATGATATTGGACACCCGCCTTTTGGACATTCAGGTGAGAAATTCCTTAACCAGATTATGGTGGATAGAGGATTCGATCCGGGATTTCTCCATAATATCCAATCGGTGCGCATTGTCGAGAAAATCGAGAACGATGGTCGTGGTTTGAATCTGGCATTCGAAACACGGGATGGAATCGAATTTCACACCAAGGGCATGGATGATATTTCGACAGGAATATCGGAAGGTACATTACCATGCACTGAAGAGGGCAGGCTGGTGAGAATCGCGGACAGGTTCGCATATTTATATGCGGATATTGAGGATGCAATAAGAGCTGAACTGATCAGCCTCAATGAAATCCCGCTTTTATTCGACGAATGGCTAAGAGAGAAACCATCCAGAATTCTAGACCGCCTGGTCGAGCAGCTTATAGAACATTCATATAATGCAGGCTGCATCTCGCTTTCCGATGAAACCATCGATTTTATGGATAACCTTAAGGATTTTTTACTCGACACGGTTTACAATCATCCGAAGGTCAGGGAGATGGAACCGCAGGTTAAAACGCTTATTTACTCGCTTTTCGAACGGTTTGAAACCAATCCTGACCTGTATGATGAATATGTAAAACTGGAATATGCAAATGAGGAGAAGCGCCAGAGGAATATCTGTGATTACATTGCCGGAATGACAGACCAGTACGCGATAATGATATTTCAGCGCCTGTTCGTTCCGAGAACCTGGGAGCATTTTTGAGGGACTAAACCATGCTTGAACTAGCGATGTTCATTTCGATTACCGGATTTCTGTGGGGGTTGGGACCGATTTTCGACAAGGTTGCACTCAATTACTTCTCATCGGAAAATGCTACATTCCTGCGTGCGGTAGTCGGAGCGATTTTTGTATCGTTTTTCATTTTGATTGCAGGAAATCCAAAGGCAATTATAAGTGAGTTTAATATCAGGGGATTTGCCGCTATAATTGGTTCCGCCGTGGTAGGATTTGGCGGTGTATATACTTTTTACAGGGTGATTAACCTGCCGCAGTCGCAGGTTTCAACCGCTTATGCCATCGCGCTTGCAATATGCCCTGTCGTAACAGCGATTCTGGCTCATATATATTTTGGTGAGAATCTATTTAAATTAACTAAAATATCAGGATTACTCTTTATCGTAGTTGGCATTTTTCTTGTGGCAAATCAAAAATTATGAGTGCATCATACAAAGATATGGAATTGAAACTATCGAAAAACATCGCTTTTCCGGATAAATGTGTTTTCTGTGGCAGAGAGAATCCGGATATCACTGTCCCGCTTTCACCACCGGAGAACAACAACGGAAATGGCGATCAAATGGTGCTTTTCGCGGTGCCATCATGCAAATCATGCATGTATGCCTTTAATGACCAGAAAAGGCAGATTTCAATCATTGCGTTTACGCTGTTTATTGTCATTTTCACAGGCGCAGCATCCTATCTTCTAAACGGTTATGCTGTTTTGTTTTACATCGCGATTTCAGCTTTTCTTATCGCTCTTTTTTCATCTCGAGATGCTCTTAAAGGTATGAAGAAAGTTATTTCAATTAGAAAAGTCAATTCATCCACAATAAGTTTCAGAATATTAAGCGATGAATATCTAAATGAGTTTCTTGCGTTGAATGAAGAACTACGCATCGAAAACTCACCGGAGGGTAACTGAATAAATGGAAATCTTTATTGTCCGACATGGATTATCCGAGGGAAATGAGAAAATGATCTTCCAGGGCAGGATTGATTTCCCACTTGCAAAAGAGGGTAGAAAACAAGCGGAGCATCTTGGTCGATTTTTTAACCAGAGGGAATTGAATTTCGACCGTATTATTACAAGCCCTTTGAAAAGAGCAAGTGAAACAGCCGAGTCGATAGCGTCCCAGATTGATAACCATCCTGAAATAGAGACAGAGGACGCCTTTCAGGAATTAAGAATAGGCAAACTGGAGGGAATAAAAAGCGCTGACGTTAAAGAACTATTCCCGTCATACTACAAACGCCCTCCAACCGGATGGCTTGATTTTGCTGAATTCGACGGCGAATCGTGGGACGAACTCCAGCAGAGAGTGGACGCTGTCATGCATAAATACGCTCCTGAGGATAAACTGCTTTACGACGGCAGACTGCTAATCGTAACGCATGGGGGAGCGATTAGAGGAATACTCAGAAATCTTTTGGGTGTTGATTCCGGATTCATGTATATACGAGTGGAGAATTGCTGCCACTTCAAGATTAACTTTGTGATGACAAGAGGGTTTCTCAGGCGGTATGTCGAGTATGTCATGCCGCTGACAGCCGCTCTTGTCGATGGAAAACCATACAAGTATGGCACCAGTGCGGAACAGAGAGCCAAATCTGTGTCATAAAGAAGCTATTTCATGGACCCCAATTGGGACAGATTCGTACAGGAGGTCATCGAGAGGGTTGACCTCGTTGAGTTTATCGGACGTTACACCACACTTAAAAGCAGTGGTTCCCGATACATGGGGTTATGCCCTTTTCACGGTGACAACGATCCAAGTTTCAGCATCAGCCCCGATGTCTCGCTCTGGCATTGCTTTGGATGCAAGAAAGGCGGGAATATTTTCACCTTCGTCATGGAGAAGGAAAATCTTAGTTTCATGGAAGCCGCTGAAATGCTGGGCGAAATGTGCGGGCTGGAACTGCCGTCACGGGATGCGAAAAAGCGGGATAAATCCAACAGAAAAGAATTTCTCGATATGCACGCAATCGCTGAGAGATTCTATGCGGATTTCATCAGAAGCGACAAAGCTGAACGTTTTAAAAATTATTTAAGGGAAAGAAATATTGTCAAGCGAGTTGTAAAAGACTTTAACATCGGAGCATCGCCTGATTCATGGGATTCGTTGCTAAACCACCTTAAGAAAAAAGGATACAGTGAGGATTTAATTATCAAATCAGGCCTTGCGATTCGTGGTAAAACAAACAAGCCGTATGACCGTTTCAGAAACCGGCTGATGATTCCGATTCGCGACCACCTTAACAGAACGGTTGGATTCGGCGGGCGTGTAATTGATGACAGCGAGCCGAAATACCTGAATTCATCGGAAAGTGAGATATTCAAAAAAAGCGATCTGCTCTTCGCTTTTTACCAGGCAAAGAACGCGATTAAGGAAAGCGATTCGGTAATAATCATGGAGGGTTATACCGATGTAATGCGCGCGCACCAAAATGGAATCAATAACGCGGTGGCATCCATGGGCACCTCGTTGACATCACTTCATATAAAAAGGCTAAGCAGGCTGACAAGTAAATTCTATCTCGCATTCGATTCAGATGAAGCCGGAATTAAAGCGGCGGTACGTTCGACGGAAGAACTTATCAAAGCGGAACTTCAAGCCAGAATTGTCAGTTTTGGCGAGGGTCTCGACCCGGAGGATTATATCCGTGAGAAGGGCAAGGATGCCTTTATTGAAAAACTAGGCAGTGCGGAAGAGGGTATCTGGTTTTTAATTAACCGGAAGATACCTGAAACACTGCCTGAACATGAGGATGAGCGAATCGCGATTCTTAAGGAAGTAATTAAATATATATATATCGTTCCTCATAAAGCAAGTCGAATGATGATACTTAAAAATGCATCAATTAAGTGCGGAGTTCTATCATCCCTTGGAAAAGAAATTTATTTTAAAGCTGGTAAAGGATTTGATAATACAAAAGAAAAAACACAATCTACTGATGTGAAAACACTTGAAACGCCTGACAAATATGAAAGAGAAATAATGAAATATCTTATCTGCTTTCCTGCAATACGGGCAGCTGTGAAGCAACATGTTGAGCCATCGGAATTTACATATATGCCATATCGTAAAATTCTAACCATACTTTTTGATTCCAGCGCTCCCCTTTCTGAGTTAAACATTGAGAATCATCCACAAGTAAATACTGATAACAATCTTGTATCAGTTATAAGCGAATTGGCAAACTCGTTTGATGCCACACATGAATACACTGATGTTGAACTTGCATTGGCAATCTGCCGATTCAAGAATAAATCAATTGACAAGCAACGCAAGAATAACAGGCAAATGCTTGAAAAGGCAGTTCATGAAAATAACGATGAGTTAAAAAGCAGGCTATCAAAAGAAAATGCAGAACTTGCTCGTTTGAAGGATAAGTATAAGAAAGGTATTACTCTTGATTTATCAAGGATATGATTGAAAACAGAGCCTCGAACGTTAGTGAGAGGTAGGTGCGATAATCTATAAGCTTGATACTTAATCCGAACTACCCCTCACTCACGTTCGGGGCTCGGATAATTCTGTTTATCCCCAATGAAAATAAGAAAAACCCTCCCGGATGGGAGGGTTAGTGTTTCTAATCTTTTTCCTTCGACTTTGCGGTGCAACATCAGAAATAATCGTACTTCGTTACTTGTGGACCATGCTGAGTAATATGAATTGAGTATTCAGTATCGTCCGTGTCCAAATAAGCAGGTTTATTTTCCACAGCGGGCTGTGTGCTATCGCCAATACGGTCCACAAAAGCGCCGTTTAAAGCGTCATAAATATAAACAGAACCACCATAACCAGGAGGCGGATAGGGGAATTCCTCGTTGTCAATAAGGACACATAGTACTGGATTAATGGTGGCGGGTTCATAGTCAGGATTTATCGGCAGCAATTCGCAGTCAATTGGTGATGCCCGGTTGCCATCCTCATCAACCACCCACATTGTGAACATGTGTCCAACATAATCATTGGGGCCAGGACCGGTATCGCAAATCATGAAGACCTCGACTCTCATGTTGTTTTTAAGCGCGACATAAAGCATGATGCAGTCTTGTTCATAATCAGCCCAGCAGTCAATTCCAGCAATGTCAGCAGGATCAATCTGTCCGTTGTCCGGACCGACAAGTGCTGGTGGGAAATAAGCCTCCCAAATCATGTCAGCATCTGTGTAATCGAATCCGAATTTCTCGCCGGGAATTCCCTGGAAACCGACAATTCCCTGATCGAGATTGACATAGAGGGCGCACTGGTCACCACGGAAGGTGTCGCAGCAGTCAACCGGTTCGAGGAAAAATTCCTGCAACCAATGCATGTAGTGACGGTGGTCATCGTTTTCAGGACTATAGATGAACTTCGGCTGGTTGTCGAAATTACACCATGTGTCCTGATTTCTGATAGGAAAGGCGCGACCCCAATCGGCTCGATTATCGTTTGTCCATCCAAAAGCGCCATCGTTTGTGGCATCCAGACGAACTACCGGATATGGCTGAAAATTGAGATCAGTTGGATCAAGATTCACAAGGTCAGCATAGAGCGCTGATGGATTTCCCCAGCCGGGATATTTGTTTATCTTGTTGCAGACACCTAAGGCATCATCCATCGCCATAAGGATATGGCCACCTGGAATGTCGCCAATTACACCGAGATCGAGCGTGCATTGTCCCGCTGGAAGTCCCCATGTGCCATCCGGTTGCCAGCCAACCGGAGTCGGAATAACTTCGATATCAACATAGTTATAAAGATCGAAATTCTGCGGGTTGGGTGATACCGCGGTAATCAGGCATGTGTAGATTCCAACAGGAGCTCCCATCGAGTTTGTCATACCTTGATACCAGTGATTTCCACTTAGGTTTGCCATGTAATTAACGCCGCCGTTTATCGGCGTGGCGTCAACTGAAACTGATGTTACATTCATCTGCCAGTCATCGACATAACATCCGATATTGGCAAAACCGCCAGATGGGTAAAGTTCGCCTGTCTGGTACATTCCGTTGATTTCGTAAGGGTCCTGGCAGTTCAGCCATAGCCATGCTGTAACTTTGAAATCCAGTGTAAACGGACTCATCGGAGGCCAGTAGATATCGACAGTTTCAGTAATCGAGCTGCCCGCTGCAAATTGACGATTGAATATTGTTTTTCCGAAAGCAATGAAAGGCTCGATTGTTCCAACAAAAGCACTCGTGTAACTGTCCGCATTAACGATTTCCTTTATGCCAAGATTATAGAAAATCATGCGGATATCACTGGGTGTCCATGCTGATGGATTTGTGATTGTTACATCAAATGACGCGATGTGTGTCACAGCATCCCAACTATTGAGAGTCGCGGCGATACATCCAGATCCGCCACATGCTGGTGGATTCAGGAAAGCTGATATTTCATAGTGAATTGATGATTCACGCTCATAGTTGATCTCTACCTCGCCAGTGGTCGGATCAAATATCAGTCTGTAATCCCCCCAGTCCTGCGCGATTTGCTCATCAGCAGGAACAGGGGAGTCTGCCGGTGCCACAACGTTGCTTGATGAACATGCTGACAACATCAGTACAGGCAGTAAAATCAGAAACAGGTAAAGTGTTCGCATGGTAAATACCTCCATACGTATTTAAAATTGGTAATATTTCAAGAAACTACTATCTAGAATCTTCTGAAAAAAGCTCATTCTATTGTAGCCCGGCTTCTCATTAGCCGGGGAAAAAGAGTCATTATCCTTGGAAATAATGTGGATATACCAACTGGTTTTTGTTAACCCCTTTGAATTTGGATCAAAATACAAATTCTAATATAGTGATTATACCAGAAAAGATAAAATCAAACAACGCTAACATCCAAAAAACACCTCCACATTTAATGGAGGGGTAGGTATCTTTCAATTATTGCTTCAGGTTAAATTATCAGGAATAATCGAAATTTGCAATCTCCTTCCCGCCAAGATTGTAGAAAATCATGCGGATATCGCTCGGAGTCCAGGCTGATGGATGAATAATTGTCACATTGAATCTGGCAATGAAAGTGACCGGATTCCAGACGACAAGTGTTGCGGTGATACATCCGGCGCCACCGCATGCAGCCACGGTGACAGCCCATATCGCATATTATTAATTAACTTCGCTATAAGATTGCCATTCCGGCATGAAAATCTCAAAATTGATTAATTATTCAAACCCTGATTCAAATGGAACAATGTTCTGTTTTGTGCGTCAAAATAGGCAGGAGATGAGGGTTTAACGCAAATATGAAAAGGCGAGAGTTCATAGCTAAAAGCATTCTGGCAGGTTCAGGAATTTATCTTGCATCCATACTTGCGGATATTTTCGGCCGTGATGTGCTGGATATAGCGTACGCCAAATCGAAATATCCATCAAAACTGACCCCAGCAAGATTCTGGATTGAGGATTCCAACGGCAATTCCTCATGTACTCTTTGCCCGAATGGATGCCATACCGAGGGTGAGTATGGCATATGCCGTTCAAGAATTAAAAAGAACGGTAAGTTTTTCACAGAGGCATATAACCAGATAGCGGCGATACATGATGATCCCATAGAAAAAGCGCCCCTTTACCATTTCATGCCGGGTTCAAGAACAGTATGCATGGCTGCAGCTGGATGTAACGCCAGATGCAAGTACTGCCAAAACTGGCAGTTAAGCCAGGAATCGCCATCGAATGTGAAAAATGATGAGATAACCCCTGAAAAAGCTGTTCAACTTACAAAAGAGAGGGGATTCGACTGCATCGGATTTTCATATACAGAACCTATGACATATATGGAATATGTAATAGATACATTCGAGGCTGCACATGCGCAAAATATAAAGACATATGTCGCATCCGCCGCATATGTGAATAGAACTCCGTTTAAGCAGCTTTCGAGCGTATGTGATGCTTTCGCGCTGGCGTTAAAAGGATTCGACGAGAAATTCTATCAGGACATGGTTGGAATCAGGATGAATAGAGTATTAGATATTCTGGTTTATGCAAAAGAGCTGGGATGCCATCTTGAAGTGGTTAATTTAATTGTTCCTACATATAACGATGATGTAAGCAAGATAGGGGAAATGGCAAAGTGGATTGTGAAAGAACTTGGCGATGATACTCCTCTTCATTTTTTAAGGTTCTATCCGAAATTCAAATTGTCGAATCTGCCTCCAACGCCTATCAGCACGATGGAAGTAGCCCGGAAGGAATCGATTGAAGCCGGTTTGAAATATGTCTATCTCGGAAACGCGCCAGGGCATGAGGGCAACAGCACATATTGCCCGAGTTGTGGAAAAGTCGTGATAGGACGCATTGGTTTCAGAGTAGTGCAGAATAATATTAGTAACGGGAAATGTAAATTCTGTGGCGCTGAGATCCCCGGAATTCTGGATAAAATAACACTGGATGATTTCGAAAGCAGAAAGAATCCGATGAAGAAAATAAGAAAGAAGAAATGAAATACGCGGAGGTGCGTAATGGCGTTTAATATCAACCATAAAACCATACTGATTGCAGTAGTACTGCTGGTAGGATCATTTGCGCTGATATCATCAGTTCCAACCAATGCGGAGGGCAAATATCTCAAGGATTCGAAAAGGGGAAATGATTCGAAAGCTGTTTCCAAAGCTATTGAAGGTTCTCCGGAAAAGATCAGCATTGAAGAATTCCATCGCCAGAGGCAGAAGATATCGGGACTGAATCTGCTTAACGGGCTTTATCTTACAGAGGAACAGATGGAGCAAATAATTCCACTGGCAAGGGAAACTCGTGAACTCGAAGAGCAGGCTCTTGATAAATTAATTGAAATTAACAGCAATCCGGAATTCATCGCAGCTCTGGATGAGCATGTAGCAATGCTTCTCAGGGGTGACCAACCCGAAGGAAAGCTGGAGCAGACTCTTAATCGTTTCCATGACCAGGAAGTTGAAATTGGATATGGCCTTGATAAGAAGAGACAGGAATTGGGTTTGAAAGCAATCGAGATTTTTTCAAAGGAACAAATGGCTCTGATTGCTGAATTCAAGCCGTGCCTTATTGCGCCGCAGGATGAGAATTCGACACTTACCGGGTCGGCATCGGGAGGGCTTCATGTCCATAATGCGTTGAAGAAAATAAGACGTATTCCTGACAGAATATGGGAAAAGCGCAAGGACAAGTACATGGAGAAAATCATTGAGCAGAACGATAAACACTCACCGGATTTTCTTGATTTTGACGCTGAAAAGAAACGCCTGGATAGGATAATTAACAAGGCAAGAAGCTACAGCGATGCTGAGTTCGAACTTCATGTGCAGGATTTGGCGAATGAACTCCTTCTGGAACGTGGAGTTAGTTATGAACAGAAGTGGGTTGCAAAGAAGGTCGCGAACTTACTTTTGAATCGTGACATGGAAGCGGTTTATGTTGCGAAGCTTGATCAGCTAAAGAAAGAAAAGGCGCAGCTGGTTACATCGGGGAAAGAGTAGTTTTAATCAATGTAATGTTGCAATTGTGTGTAAATAGTATAGTACCATGCTAAAGAGCCTGTCTGGAAAGGTAAAAATCGCCATTCCCACGAAACAAGATTCCGTCATTCCCGCGAAAGGGACTGTTGAAAAAGGGCTGAATGTAGGGGGTAGGTCTCTGTGCCTACCCTAAATATTGGCATAAATACAGGGCAACCACGGAGAGTTGCCCCTACGGTCTGGGACAAAACGGGGTTTTTCAACAGCCCC
>JAGGVT010000018.1 GCA_021157815.1 bacterium
CTGCACGCACAAATCTCGCAGCAGATTCGCGCGAAAATTCTTGCGGGTGATATATCGGAAGGGCATGCGCTGCCATCAATTAGAGGGCTGGCAAAAGAACAGCGTGTCAGTGTAATTACAGTCCAGCGAGCATACGAGGACCTCGACAGAGAAGGATTAATTGTCTCAAAAAGAGGCAAGGGATTCTATGTCAGTTCACTAACCGATAAAAAGAAACGTCAAATCGCGCTCGACAGGCTGAGAGAGAAGATTCACCCCGTCCTCAGCGATGCCATTGCGACAGGGCTTGATTCTCAAGAGATTAGATTGCTTATTTCAAAACTGCTGAAATCCGGAGGCGGAAAATGATGAATGCAACTGAAACTACAAGTGCATTTTCCATGAATGGTGTTGTTAAAAAATATAAGGGATTCACGCTTGGGCCGCTCGATTTTGAATTGAAACCCGGAGTTGTGCTCGGGCTGGTCGGCCCAAACGGCTCAGGCAAGACTACATTGATTAACACGCTCGTTGGATTAATAAAGCGTAATGCCGGAACCATTCAGGTTTTCGGGCGTGATACGAATCCGAACAAGCCGAAATGGAAATTCGATATCGGATATGTCGGCGATGAACACGTTTTCTATGAATACTGGTCAGGCGAGCGAAACCTGAAATTCCTCTCGCAGTTTTATCCCGACTGGAGCGATGACAAAGCAAACGAACTGGCTGAACGATTCAAACTTGATTTAAAGAAAAGGGCAAACGTGCTGTCAAAGGGAAACAGGGCGAAACTGGCATTAATCGGCGTGCTGTCACATTCTCCGAAACTGCTTTTACTCGATGAACCGACATCCGGGCTTGATCCGATGGCGCGTGCTGAATTCCTGGAATCGCTTTGGGAAGCGGTTGAGAAAGGAAACAGCGCGATTCTGTATTCGACGCATATTCTGTCTGACATAAGCCGTATCGCGGATGAACTCGCGTTTTTGCAGGACGGGCAAATAACTCTGCGCGAGAAAAAAGATGATTTGGTTGACAGGTGGTGTCGTGTTTCATTCATGCTGGATGGCGATTTCGGAAAAATTCGCGGCTCTGTTAAGCATGACCGTGATGGCAGCGGTAATCTCGTTGAAAGCAGTGACCGCGAATCCACACTCGCGCATCTTGCTAAACTCGGCGCGAAAAACATCCAGCCGATGCAGATGAGCATTGATGACATCGCTGTGCGGATTATGAAGGGGGATAATCGTGATTAATCTGGTTAAAGCAGAACTATGTTATATGAAAACCGAGTGGTTACGGTCAAAATGGGCTTATGGCCTCATTGGATTCTTCTTTCTTTTTATTTTTGTCAATCTCACTGTCGGATATTTTGTTGCCGCGGATAGAGATAGATTTGATTCCGCCCGCTATATCGCGGCTTTTGCCCTAATCATCCTTTCTTTTATACCTGTTGTTTACATTGTCATGCAACTTCAGCTGATGTTAAGGGAATACTGGGAGAAACGAGTCAGGCTGCAATGCTCTCTACCGGCAACTGTCAGGGAAATCGGATACGCACGATTACTTACGCCATTTATCCTGCTTGTGGCATTTACGATTATAACCGCTTTTGTTCTCGCAATTCATATCGCGTTTAAACCTGATGATCCGGCATTTACCCTTGAGATTTTCAACACAGAAAAACCATGGCTTGCTTTTGGAATCATTCCGCTTACATACGGTTTTCGCCTGTTCTCAGAGAGAATTGGAATCATTATCGGATCGCTCTATCTCGGGATTATGGCGCTTGGTTCAATTTATATCGGCACTGGAAATGAACGTGATTATATTATCCCGTTGTTTCATGGTTTTGTTGAATATACTGATAATCCAATTCTGTTCGTTGTGGCGACAATCCTGTTCTGCTCGATAATTCACTTTTCGTTTATTGCGAGGAAATCATACTTGAAGTAACAAGTCTGGAGAAGACTCATGTGGAAAATAGTTAGAAACGAAATTACATACTTAAATACGCGATTTAATGTAGTCTGGTACTTTCCAACAGCGTATCTTGTCTTGCTTGGCATTCTGTTGTTTTACAATGAGCATCTTGGCACGACTGACCATATACATTTTGTATTGATTGAACTGTGCATTGCAACAATGATAATGGCTTTCTTCTTGAAACTAATTGAATTCACACATTATGAATTAAGTGAGAAACGAGTCAAACAACAATCTTTATTGCCCCTTCCACGTTGGCAGATTGGTTTTACTCGATTTCTAATTCCGACCATACTCCTTGGTTTGCTATTAATCCTATATACAATATTTCTCAGTATATTATTGGCATCCGGAATCTTCGCGATTACAGTCAAGGAATTGCTTGTATTCACTTCTTTTCTAATTATTCTAACTTACTGTTTAAGACTATACACTGAAATATCGGGAAGGGTGTTTATTGTTACTTCCGCTATAATGTATATAATGATTGGCATTTACTTTACACCTGTGAATTTACTATACGATGCACCCATATTTCGTTTCCAAAAATATGCAACCACAATATCCGGCGCAATTCAGATATCTGCGTTTATCAGCATTTTTCTCTGGGTTTCATTTATGATGCGGAAATCATATTTGAAGTAACAACCAACTAGATACTCATTCCTCATTATCTATCAAGTCCTTCAGTATCGACGCGTTAATCTCGACATTGAAACTTTTCTCGACCAGTTTGCGCCCCGCAACAGGCAGCCGTTTTCTAAGGTCCCTTTCATACATATAAAGCAGCATGGCATCTGCGAGCGCTTTCGGATTCTTCTCGGGAACCAGAAGCCCCGTATCGAAATTAACTATCAATTCAGGAATGCCTGAAACCTCGGTGCTTATTGTCGGAATCCCGAACGCGAGCGACTCCATGAGAACAACCGGAATGCCATCCCTGTCGCCCCTTTCATCCACGCTTGCGGCGAGTACGAACAAATCGGAGTTCGTCATGATTTCACGAACCTCATTCTGCGGCAGCGGGCCGGTGAATTTGACCTGCTCGCGTATCCCCAGTTCCGATGCCAGTTTTCTGAACTCACCGAATTTGTCACCGCCGCCTATAAGAACCAGTTCAACAATTTTGTTTTTGTCGTGAAGCAGTTTGGTCGCGTGAATCAAATCGCGAAAACCCTTTGTTTCGACCATCCTCCCAACCGACAACACAACCGGCTGTTTTTTGGATTCTTCAACCTGCCTGAATTCAAAGCCATCAGGGCGAATTCCGCACCGCACGACATTGAATTTACTCTCGTCAATTTTAGGAAATCGCTTTTTAAGATAGCTGATATTAAAATTTGAAATCACCGCGACAAATTTTGAATCCGCGACTTTCCGCACCAGAAGTTTGTCCGGCAGAAATACTCCAACCGCGTGAAGGGTAAAGCTGAACGGTATATCGAGAAGTTTCCCCAGTATCCATGCCCCTGTCGCGGGAGCTGTTCCGAAATGGGCGTGTATGTGGCTGTAGTCCGAATCCCTCAGCGCGTACGCCAGCCGGATAACCTTGCAGAAAACTCTCAGTGAAACTGTAACGGTTTTGGGATGAGTGATTTTCGCCAGTATCGTAAAAAGAATCGGGAAATATATTTCAGGAAAGGATGACAGCCAGTGGAAATGCGCGGACAGCGCATAAGAGAAACCATCGCGCGTAATGTGGATTTCACCGTCAAACTGCCCAACCTCGGGATGCGTGATTTTATCCGGCGGCGGATTCAAACTTGCGATATCCACTGACTCGCCGAGCTTCTGCAGTTCGAGGATCTCGCGCAGTATGAAAGTCTCCGACAGCGCCGGAAACCAGTGCAGCAGATACAGAATCTTCGCTTTCTTTGCTTTCTTTCCTTGCTCTTCACTCAAGAATGTTCTTCCCCTCGATAATGCGATTAAATAAATCCGCAAGTTTTCCGGCAAGATGCTTTCTCTCATGCCCCGCTAAAATGGACAAATCAGGCGCATGTTTGTAATCGCCGCTGCTAATCGCATTTAACATCTCCGCTAGTTTATTCTTTATTGTGCCGGTGTCCGAATAATCAACCCACATACCGGTTTTTGTTTTCTCAACGAACCTGCTCGCCTCACCCTCAGGCGAAATCAGGAAAACTGGCCGTGATGACCAGGCGTACTCAAAAAGCCTTAGCGGCATTATCCCCCCCGCGCCTTTTGTGTTCGGAAGCGCCATAAACAGAAGATTCGCGGACGCCATCGCGGCGCAGGCATCCCGGTGTGAAACGTACCCGTTGAATTGGGAAATATCAGAAAGTCCCAAATGGCTGATATTATTCGGTGTCGGCGGACGGGCATCGCCGTAAAATCCAATCCTGATTTTTTCCCTCAAATCGCTGTTCAAATCCAGCACGCTTTTCAATGCCTCTAAAAATGTGGTTACCGGACGATCCATCGTAATCGCTCCGATATGCGAAATGCGGATTTTATCCGTTTCAGGCTCAGGCAGCGGCTGGGGAAAGTCCGCCGGATCAAAGCCATTGTCTATGGCTATGATCTTATCCGCAAATTCAGGATATCGCTTTCGCTCGGTTTGGATTCGTATTTCGGGAAATGAAATAATCGCGCTTGCTTTTTCAAAATACGACTTTTCAATTTCCCTGTTCTGCCTGTCACGAATTTGCGATTGCTGATTATAAAACGGGCACGAAACCCACGGGTCGCGAAAATCGCAGACCCACGGAATACCGGCCGATTTTGCAATGTCGCGTCCCGCCAGATGAATACTGTACGGCGGCGCTGATGTAAACACCAAATCAATCCCGCCCTGTTGGATTCGATGTTTAGCCGCAACGATTGCATTCTCAACGAATCCGATATGCCTGTCGGGAACGAACTTATTTTCGTAATACGCGCCAAGTTTTATTTTTCTTAAAAGCGAATACTGCCACGTCGATTCAACTCCGGGATTCACTCTGATCATTTCAGTTCCGTGTGGAATCTCCTGAAGGAGAGTATGGTCCCGCGATTCATACCTGCATTCAGTCGGCGCGATAATCACACAACGCCAGTTGAAATCGCGAAGGTACCGGATGAATTTCAAGGGGCGGTATGTTCCACCGCTGGCAGCGGGTGGAAAGTAGTAAAGAATCATCAAGGCTGTGCGGAATGAATCTGACATAACTAACCTGCGAACTCGCGGAAATCCACCCCCTTCGGCTGGCTGCCGTCCGAATCGATATACATCCGCGCCCACATCTCAACTGAAAAAACCGACCACAACCTGAGCCACTGGCTTTCATCGCCTGCCACGTATTGCTCAAGCAGTCGGCTGGTATAGCCGGGATTGAAAATCCCGCGCTGGTGAAATCGATCCGAGTTCAACACTGATCTTAGTTGAGGCGCAAATTCAGTTCTCATCCATTTTTTCATCGGGAAAACAAACCCGACCTTGCGCCGCGATTTTATTTCATCCGGAATGAAATCGGAAATTGCTTTTTTGAAAATGTATTTCGATTTCCCATCACGGATTTTCAAGTCATCCATTAATCCCAGCGAATATTCCACAAGCCTGTGATCAAGCAGGGGAACACGCACCTCAAGCGAATGTGCCATGCTCATTGTATCCATGTGCCTCAGAAGATCAGCCGCAAGATAATTCTGAATATCAAACAGCGCGAATTTATCTATGTAACTTTCCGTTTGGATATGCCCCATGAGTTCCCGCACATATTCCAGCGATGACAACCCCTTAACATCGTTCAGAAAATCGCCTGTGAAAAGGCGCTTCTTTTCATCATCAGTGAAAGTTGAGCGCAAGGCAAAATACGCTGATGGATAATCGAGATTCTCCATCATCGCGAAACGGTGAAGGCTTGAGCCCGGAGGAGCATGCTTCCAGCTATTTGGAATCAGATTATCAATGAACCTTGCCGCTGCGCCGGCCGGTTTCGCGAAAGGCCCCATGAACTGCTTGAACGCTTCAGCGCGATAAACATGGCTGTATGGGAAATACCCCGCGAACAATTCATCGCCGCCGATTCCGGCAAGCGCGACTGTAATTCCCTCACGCGCCAGTTTGCTGACAAACCAGCTTTCAATCGAACTCCACGCCGGCTCCTCCAGCTGCCACAGAATTGACGGCAGATATTTGTTTATCTCATCAACCCCGATATTTTTTTCAAGATGTTTTGTCCCTATTCGTTCGGATGCAAGCCTTGCAAAATGAATATCCTGAGCGTTGGATTGGTCGTCGCCGAATGCAATCGTATATGTCCTGAAACCGCCGCCAACCTCCTTGTGCATCAACACGCTGACCGCGGTCGAATCCATCCCGCCTGACAAAAAACACCCGACAGGAACATCCGAAATCTGGCGAAAACGCGTGGAATCCTCAAGATAAACACGTACGCCATCCGATGCTTTTAAATCGGAAGTTATATGCGACTTGCGGAAATCAGGCTTCCACCATCTTTTGGTTCGAAACTCGCCATCGCAAAAAGCCGCATGATGTCCTGCAGGCAATGAGAAAATATTACGATACGCCGTCTGCGGCTCCGGGAAATGATAGAAACTCAGGAAGTGATAAATAGATTCGCTGTTGATTTCACGCTCGATTAATCCCGACGCTATAATCGCTTTTTGTTCCGATGCGAAAACCAAACCATTGTTGAAAGGCGCGTAAAACAGCGGCTTGATTCCAAGGCGGTCTCGCGCGAGAAACAATTTGCGTTTCTCGTTATCCCAAATTGCGAACGAAAACATTCCGTTGAATCTTGCCAGGCAGTCTTCACCCCACCGGATATACGACGCCAGCACCACCTCGGTATCGGTTTCAGATTTGAACTCATGCGCTCCCCAAAGTTCACCTTTTAACTCGCGATGGTTATAGACCTCTCCGTTGTAAACAATGGTGTAACGACCACTCGGGTCGGACATTGGCTGGGCGCCCGCATCGGACAGGTCAAGAATCGCCAGACGAGTATGCCCAAGCTGCACGCCGGGACTGATAAATTCCCCGCGGGAATCGGGCCCTCTTGGCTGAAGGATGTCAACCATCCGCCTGAGCGCGACATTATCAGGCATGTGGTCTTTCGTGATTATTCCGGCGATACCGCACACTAGGAATTACATTTTATCCTGTTATGTCTGGATTGCCAAACTAATGAGGATTGTAATAAACGGAAAAAGTACAACAATCAGATAATAAACCACGCCGGCTGCCAGTAAAAACACAATTGCCTTCTTCACATCTTCATGCGAATATTCATGCCCGGCAACCGTTGTTCCCCTTTTATCAAAATATCCCCTGGTAACCATTACTGTAACAAGCAGCATGGGAACAACTTTTGCGATAATGAAAAACCGCCAGTCTTTCTCAAGAAAGACGTTCATATAAAGATTCACCTCATGCTTCAGGTTACCGCCATGGCTGAGCATCAATGTCTGGATAACATCAGCGATATTCAAAAGCCATAAAAGAGTAAGATAAAGATAGAACCCTCCAATAACCGGGCGCGTGAGCATTTCTCCCATGATACGTTTTAGTGCCATTTTAAATCATGTATCCTGTCAAAAATAATAAATTTCAGCCGGCTTAAGGTTATACACTTCCAATGCTTTTATCGACTCGAAATTTCTTGTCTTCCAAAGTCAGCAGAATGAAATCCAGAATCGAGTCAACCGAAACAATCGGCCTGTTATTTGATTCCTTGAATGGGTCCCAGTCAATCTCGTATGTGAAATAAATAGCGTTGCTGTATGTATCGTAAATAAGAGTTTCAAAAAACTCGTAGTAGTAGTTCAGAATGTCATCGTATTTCCCATCGTTCAGAATATTCAGCTTAATCCATGCTTCGAGAAAAGTGGTATGGTCATCCGCGAGTTTGAAGTCCTTATGCGGCGATCTGCTGTCGCCGTTGTAACGCCTGAAAAAGCCGTGGTGGGTTTGATCGCAAATCGGATTAGTACCGTCCGCAAGCGATTCAAGAATCTTGTATGCCAGCGACTCAACCTCGCTGTCTCCACTTGCCGCCGCATATCTGACCATGCCTGACAGGGCATGCATCTGGTCGTTTGTTATAAACGTTGTCGTGATATTCCCAAACTGCCCGATTGACGCACTTGTGTAAATAAGGTTGAAAGATTCCGCATACAATTCCTTAATCATTTCATTCATGACAAGCCTGGCATCCTCCTGCAGATCCAGTTTGCCCATTTCCACACCGGCAATATAGGACATCGCGGCATCGTTTATCATGCCGATTTTACTGGTGCGATCCCTGTTGTTTTTTATCGCTATGCTTTGCCGGACAACTGTATTGGAATGCTTGTCGGCGATAAAAAGCGCCGCATCGCGGTATTTCTCTTTCCCCGTTACTTCACTTAGCCACATTAAATCATAGAAGATTTTGTCCGGTACACGTACCTGATAGAACGACTCACTGCTTATTAATCCCTGTAACCGTTCCGGTTCGATTATCCTGTCCAGAATTGCCTCGATACGCTGAGCGTCGTCATCGAAATAGTGCGTCGATGGGAAATAATCCTGGTAAAGTTTTAAAATCAGAAGATATCTCGCATTGCGTGCCAGTGCGATAATCGGACTGCCCCCAAATCCTGTATCAGGCAGATAGTATCCCGTGTTAGGATCCCAGCCTGAAACGGACACAGTCAACTCATCCTCCTGCGGAACTCTGGCATAAAACTTCATCGCGAAAAGCAGGTTCTCAATAATGAGATTTGATTTCTTTGAGTTTACCGGAAGAGGGGCATCCTTGTATTCAGGTGTCACCAGGCCAACCAGATTAGCGGGAACATCAGCGGCAGTCACAGGCTTCTCCACAGGAATAAATTCCTGCGTATCAAGCTTGTCAACGTCTGTAACAAGAGGCGCGCGTTGAAGTAGTTTCCGGTTTTCTTCCGTTTTGGAAAGCAGGCCGCCGTTTACAATCAGCGTAACAACTATCCCAACCAGAATGAATCCAAGCACAAGAATCAGATTATGATAAGCCCTGTTAATGTTGATATCCATATTTTTTGAAAACCATATTTTTATGATTAATGTCAAAATGCCAGGGACCAGTCCCAAGGAGCAAATCCCCTGAAATCAGAATTGTAACTGATAGCCTGATGACATACAAGAATGTGATGATTTCCGAAATGCTTTAAATATGATTAAATATGATATATAATGTATAGTTTAATAAATATCAGGCATAAAATATCACACTCGCAGGTGATATGAATTTGTCTGTGTATTAAATTAACGGGATTTGATGCGCTAACCTGAATGGATCTGCTCTATCGAAAAGTGTTATCTGGTAAAATGACGCAACTGACCGATGCGTTTCTACCCGGCATCGTCGTGCTAAGCGTCCTGATGATGGTTATCCCGTTTCCCACATGGATACTGGATATCTTCATTGCGCTGTCTCTCTCCGCAGCTCTTATCACAATTGTCATGACCATGTATATTTCCGAGGCGCTTGAATTCTCGGTTTTCCCGACATGGGTTCTGATAGTAACCATTTTCAGAATCGCGCTGAATGTTTCCACAACGCGCGCCATCCTCACAAACGCGGATGCGGGGCATATAATCGCGACATTCGGCGGATGGGTCATTGGCGGAAATTTCGTGGTCGGCGCCGTGATTTTCATTATCCTTGTTACTGTCAACTACATTGTAATCGCGAACGGCGCGCAGCGTATCGGAGAGGTCGCAGCAAGATTCACTCTCGACGCCATGCCGGGCAAGCAGATGTCAATCGATGCCGATTTAACCAACGGCTTGATTACCGATGATGAAGCGCGCACGCGACGATCCAAACTGGAAAGAGAAGCGGACTATTTCGGCGCGATGGACGGCGCAGCGCGATATGTCAAAGGGGATGCGATTGTCGGCATTATCATTTCACTTATCAATATCGGTGCGGGTTTTATTATCGGTATGCTCTATCGCGGGATGAGCGCTGGTGAATCGTTCCAGTTATATTCCAAGCTGACAATCGGCGACGGTTTGCAGGGACAGATTCCGGCGCTCCTGATGAGTGTCGCGACCGGTGTAATCGTAACGAACGCCGCGACTGAAGTGAATATCTCGCATGGCCTGATAACTCAAATCGGGAATCAGCCTAGAGCATTGCTTATCGCAGCCGGCGCGATCTTTTTAATCGGATTTTTCCCGGGTATGCCGAAATTGGTTTTGTTTCCACTGGCAGCCGGATTAGGCGTTATCGCTTATTACGCAATAATCAGAACGGAAAAGGAAACTGAAACCACGGTAAAAGCAGATGAGGGGACGCCCCCTGAAAAACCAGCCCAGGAGGAAAGTTTCGAGGTTCTCAATCTTGACGCGCTTGAGCTTTCTCTGGGTTACTCGCTTGTGCCGCTTGTCGGTGATGGCAAGGAGGGCGACCTTCTACAGAAAATAACCGGAATACGCCGTTCAGTCGCGCAGGAACTCGGCTTTGTCATTCCAGCTGTCAGAATCCGGGACAATATTGGCCTGAAACCGCAGGAATATGAAATCAAACTCAGAGGCAATCCGCTGGCTAATTACGAGGTGCAGGCTGACCGTCTCCTCGCGATTAATCCCGGTGAAGCACAGGAGGAATTACCCGGCACTGAAACCAAAGACCCGACTTTCGGAATGAAAGCCTACTGGATTCCCGAAGAGGTCCGTCCGCAGGCGGAACTCGCTGGTTATACAATTGTTGATCCCGCGGGAGTTATCACGACACACCTGACTTATCTCATACGAACCCACGCCGATGAACTTCTCGACAGGGAATCGACCAAAAGCCTGATAGATAAAGTCAAGGAAACTCACCCGACAGTTGTGGATGAACTAATACCGGCGGGCCTGAGCCTTGGCGATGTTCAGAAAGTTTTGAAAAATCTCCTCTCCGAAGGAATCTCAGTTCGAAATCTTCCTGAGGTTCTTGAGATTCTTGCGGATAGAATATCCCTGACAAAAGATCCTGACATGCTGACTGAATATGTCCGTTCAGGACTGGCGCGACAGGTTTCCGCAAAAGTGGCTGAACTTGGAAGAGGCACGGCAAGAGTCATTACTGTGTCATCCGATATCGAGGAACTGCTGACGCAATCATTAAGGCAAACAGCCGCGGGTGAGTTCCCGGTCATCACTAATGCGATACTCGAGCAAATCAAGGCAAAATTGAATAAACTATTAAAGAAAGTAGAGACTTTGGGGCTGAAAGCGGTTATACTGATTTCACCACGAAACAGATTGCCATTAAGGAGAGTTTTATCGAGAGATTACCCTGATTTAATGATTGTATCTTTTGGTGAAATAGTGGGCGATTTACCTGTGGAGGGAATTGGAATTCTTGACCTGAGCGAGGGTACAGATGAAGATCAAACGGTACGAGGGCCCGGAGACGGACCTCCCGAGGTTGATGCTCCAGGTTAAACAGGATCTCGGTGATAACGCGATTATCAAAACCCAGTCATTTAAAAAGGGCGGGTTTCTTGGCATTGGTGGAACGCGCTGGGTCAGGATACTTGCCGGAGTGGAAGAGAAATCCGCTAATAACGGTGAGCATAAATCATCGGATGAAAGAAAAGCCAACAACGATTCTCCTCGCAGATTCACAGATGAGGATCTTCGCACTCGGAGACCGGTTGAGGTGAGCCTTGAAAATTCACCCGCAATAAAAGGCATTATGGATGAACTAAGGACACTTCATGAATCCATTAATGAGATCAAAATAAAAGAGGAATCTGAGGTTGAGAAAATTGCCGCGACAGTCGAAATGGACCTTCCCGGCTGGTTCGAATATCTCAGGAAACTCCTTGAAAAAAGCGGCATGAACAGAGAGGTCGCGAAATCCCTCGCGGAGGGAGTAATCGAAATTACTCCTGAGGATGAGCGTGACGATTTCGATAAAATCAAATCCAATTTTGTCGAATACGCGGTCTCAATGATTATCAAACCTGATGAGCAAAACCAAAATTTATTGGACGAACAAATCAGTAGCCAGCGGATAATTATCCTTATCGGTCCAACCGGCGTAGGCAAGACTACAACGCTCGCGAAACTGGCGGCTAATTTCGCTCTCCTTGAGGAAAAAAGCGTCTGCCTGATAACCGCCGACACTTACCGAATCGCCGCCATCGACCAGCTGAGAACTTTCGCGCAGATTATCAACCTGTCGCTTGATGTTGTTTTCAGCCCATTTGAGCTGAAGAAAGCTATTGATTCGCAGGTGGATAAGGATGTCATCCTCATTGACACCGCGGGTAGAAGCCCTCTCGATGATGAAAAAATGACCGAACTTGCCGAACTTCTCAAAGAGGAACTTAACGCTGAGGTTCACCTTGTTTTAAGCGCGACAACAAAAACCGGCGATTTAAAAGCGATAACCGAGCGATTTAAAGCGGCGGGATTTGACAAGTTAATCCTCAGCAAAATTGATGAAACCGTAACCTATGGCCCCCTGCTGGAATATCTCATTGATGAAGCGCCGCCTTTAAGCTACCTTACAAATGGGCAAAACGTTCCTGATGACATCATCTTCGCGCTTGAACGTGACCTTGTGGAATTAATCGCCAGGCGTACCATTGAAGGGAGCGACAAGACGGTATAAACCCGATGAGCAATTTCGACCAGGCACATCATCTGCGGAAACTTTCAAAAAAACTCCCGGCGGGAATTTTCCTCAAGCACGGCAGAAAACGCACTCCACCACGAATTGTATCCGTAGTCAGCGGACGAGGCGGCGTTGGGAAATCCTTTCTCGCGCTCAATATCGCCTGCCTTTGGTCTTTAAAAGGAAAGAAAATTCTGCTTGTCGATGCCGATTACACAATGGGGCATCTCGATTACCTTCTCGGACTCAATCCTAATTACACTATTCAACACCTTATCGAAGGGAAATCTGATTTTAATTCCACTGTGCTCAATAGCCCTTGGGGATTGAAACTGATTCCCGGAATGTCGGGCGTGAACGGAAATCCAAACCTGCCGGTTCATTTCTCTCAAGATATCGTTAATGACCTGTCCATGCACGATGACTGGGCGGATGTCCTGCTGTGCGACACAACAAGCGGTGTCAGCGCTCCCACTGTTGATATCGTCAGCAACAGCGATGAACTGCTCCTTGTCACAACACCCGAAAGCGGTTCAGTCATGGACATGTACGGCATGATAAAATTCCTTTACCAAAAACTGGGCGGCAAAATGCCTCGAATGCGGCTCGTTGTAAACAGAGTCGCATCACGCCGCGACGGCAGACGAGTTGCCGCATCACTGCGAGGAGTCATGGGACGTTTTCTTGGGAAGGGAATTCACTGCATCGGCTCGATCCCGGTTGATCCTGAAATTGATCAGGCATCACGCAAACATGTTCCTTTCATTCGCCACGCGCCAACAAATCAGGCATCAAGAGCGATAGAGGAAATTGCTTTAATACTTCTCAACGAATGGTCAGACCCCTTGAGTAAAGCAACACTGGATGATTGAAGTGATACGCAATGCGCATGAAAAATAGCAGAGGGTTTATGAGTGTGTCGGGAAAGGTCATTTTTATATCTCATCCCCCCCTTAATCCCCCCGCGAGCGGGGGGAGATATTTTTTTCATTATAAACAATATATCTGATCTATATACTATCGAAGGGGAGAAACAACACTCTCCCTCCC
>JAGGVT010000114.1 GCA_021157815.1 bacterium
TTCTGGCAAACACCCATCGATTTAATGAATCTGTCAACCAGTTCGAAAGCGCTCTTGTATTGGCGGCTGATCCGGATGCAATCGAATCTGCGGACCAGGTGATGAACTATCTCGGCGTTGTCTATTATCGCATGGGTGAACTTCAAAAGGCGCTGGAATCGCATGAGAAATCGCTTGCGATTCTCTCTATCAGTGAAAATGAGGAAAGCAAAGCGATTTATTATAACAATCTAGGAATCGTGCAGAAGGAAATCGGGCTGACTCGCGAGGCGGCTGAATCGTTTAAAAAGGCGCTGCCTATCATGCGCAAGCTCGACAGGCCTGAATTTCTCGCGGTTTTGTATATGAATATCGGCTCAGTCTATGACAAATTGGAACGGTATGACGAGGCGTTGAATTTCCAGAAAGAAGCGTTGAAACTTCACAGGCAGACAGGACGGAAATTCGAGGAATGCAGCGCGCTGACTAATATTGGAAATGTACTTCGCGACATGGAGGAGTATGCCGAAGCGGCGAAGACGATGCGCGATGCTCTTGATATCGCGCGGGAAAATGATTTTAAGCTTCAGCAGGTTGTTAATCTCTATAACCTCGGGCTTCTCCACAAGAAGTTAGGGGAGAATGAAAAGGCGCGGGATAATTTTGACCAGTCGGCTGAAATAGCTCAGGAGATAGATGACAAGGAGGGAATCTGGCGAGCGTACCTTGAATTGGGCGATTTACAGCGTGAATCCGGCGATTTCGATAACAGCTTCCATTATATGAAACAGGCGGAGGATGTTTTCGAGTCGATGAGAAAGGATTTGAAAGATGATCGTGACAGGGTAGCTTTCCTTTCAAACCAGAAGGAACTAATTGAGAAAATCGTGTTTCTGGAACTGGAGCGCGATACGGATAATTTCTGGGGGATTGTGCAGGATGCGAAATCGCGCTCATTGAGGGAACTGCTGTTGGGCGAGCAGAATGGCGCTGACGGGCAGGATGATTCCTGGAGCGAAACGAGCGCGCAACAACTCTGGGATAGCGGCAAACTGGGATACAACGACTGCATTGTCGATTTTTTCATGGGCAAGGATGCTTTAATCCGGTTTGTATATCATCCGAATTTTGGGCTAAAGCGAACCGTTAAGAAAATCCCGCGTCAGAAAATAGTCGATGAGATTGAGCGAATATATGAGGAAATAAAACTTCTCGAAAGCATGGGCCCCAGCATGGTCGATGAGGGGTATGCAATATCCATGGAAAGCGAATGGCTTAAACCGTTTGAGAATTTGAATTTTCTTTTGTTTTCAGATATCGAGTCAGAGCTGAAACCGTACGACCAGCTGATAATAAATCCGCACGGCGCGCTGCACAGGCTGCCGTTCGCGGCGCTGCAGAATGAAAACGGATCGCTTGTGTTAAATCACGCTGTGGTTTTGTCGCCATCGCTGCCGCTTCTCAAATGGCAGTTGGAACGGTCGGTTAGTTTCGATGACGGTTTGAAACTGTTTCTGACAAGTCCGGATGAACTGGCGGCGCTCACGCGGGAAGAGGGGAGATCGCTCAGGGAAATCGCCGGTGATGGAATCCTTGTTGAACTCGGTGATGAGATAAACGTTCAGATGCCATCCCGATTTTCCGGTAATCTTGAACTCGTGCTGTCTCTTGAAAATGAAACGAGTTTCAAAAAGAACCTGTCCGAGCTTTTCAGTGAATTGAGTTTGTTCCATTTTGCAGGGCATGGAGTATTTAATTCAGCTGAGCCGATGGAAAGTTATTTGAAAATATCATCGGATTTGAAAATAAAATCGGAAGAATTCTATCGCGGCAAGTTTCATTCCGATAAAATGAAACTGGTTGTGTTGTCAGCGTGTGAAACGGGAAAACTCCGGGTCGGACAGGGCGATGAAATCTGGGGATTCGCGCGGGCGTTGTTTGGCAGCGGAGCAAGAAGCCTTTTGTTGTCGATGTGGAAAGTCGAGGATCAGGCGGGACATGATATGATGCTTGAGTTTTATCATAATCTATTCCAGGATGATTTTCCGCTTGCCAAGTCGCTTGGCCACGCGCAGAGGCGAATTCTGGAGAGAATGAACAATCCGCATCCATTTTTCTGGGCGCCTTTTCAGCTGTATGGTTGTCCTTAAAAGTAGGCGGATAATATGGGTGAAAGAAAAGAGCAAATGGAAAATCACGTACTGGTAAGAACAGAACATCTTAATCACAAGGGAAACCTTTTTGGCGGCCAGCTGCTCCTATGGGTGGATGAAAGCGCGTATATGTCTGCAGTGAAGGATTATCCCAATTTGAAATTTGTAACGCGCGCTATTTCAAAAGTGGAATTCAGAAACAGTATTCCAAATGGCGCGGTGTTAAGATTTGATTGCGATAGTGTCAGGATCGGGAAGACATCGGTAACATACAAGGTGAGTGTCCATTCACATGCGCCTCAGGAGTCGGAAAGCGTACTTGTATTCGAAACAGAAGTAACCTTTGTCGCGGTGGATGACAATGGTAAAAAGGTTCAGATATAATGTAGTCCGGTTCCTCATTAACCGGGAAAACGATGGTGAATTCGCGCAATGCCCCGGCAAAGGGATGCCGGGTTACGATTTGAGGGTTGATGGTGAATTCGCGCAATACCCCGGCAAAGGGATGCCGGGTTACGATAATAAATTGACTGTGACTAGACTGGAATCGAGGATGGTATCAACAAATGAGTAAAAAACATAACACGGATAAATCAAGATTGTCTGTTTTGCCTGTTGGATGGGTAATTGCAATCCTGCTTGCCATGCTGCTTCTGGCGACATTCATTGCAGGATGCAACCAGTCGGAGGGGCGTAATATCGGCGGGACAATCTGGGGAAATACGCGTTCGGCGAATAACCCGGACAGGGGAATCGGTAACGCGATGCTTAGTGTGGATAACACGAATATATTCGCAATCACGAAAAATGACGGCTATTTCTCGATAACGGGAATCCCGGAAGGCGATTACGGCCTGACTATCACAAAGTGCGGATTTGAGGTCTTCTCAGGTTCGACATCGGTGATTCGTGACCTGGCAGGAATAGATCAGTCGCAAGGTATGCAGGCGAGAGTCGCGAATGTTGTTACTCTGTTTGAATTTCCGTCCGGTATCATTGGAACTGAAAATCTTGCCGGAACTCTGGTCAACACTGATGGTGAGCCTATTGAAAATGCCGAGGTTGATTTGATATTCAGGCAGGATGGTTATTTCCATGTAACTGAAACTGACCACGCCGGAAGTTTCTATTTCAACGACCTTATGCCGAATCCCGACCTGTTGATAATCGAGGAGGATGGCTACAAACCTGTGATATTTAGTTATGATGAAATAATGGTCGCGATGTCGCACGGAATCAATGGCGCGCTTGTCAATGTTATTCCAATGGCAAAGGATGAGCCTGAGGAATCAGCGGATATAGGAACGGTTTCAGGAACTGTTCTCGACAGCACTGGAAATGTGCTGTCGGGCATTAAGGTCGCTATTTATCCCGATGACACTGAAGCCAATCCGATTCGTAAAAATGCGAGAATAACTGAATCCGATGAAACCGGCGGGTTCGAATTCAAGGATATTGAGACAGGGGATTATATCGTATGGGCAGGGCATCCGAATTATTTCCCGGAAGAGGTCAGTGTAACAGTCGAGAAAGATGTGGATAAAACAATAGTCATTTCTGTTGAGGATGCGACTGAAACAAAAGTGCACCCATACTTTAAGGGAATGTTCAATCCTTAGGGTTTGGCATTTATTATCGATATGCTAGCAATGGCAGAGGGTGTTAACCCTCTGCTTTTTTTCGCTATTTTTCACAAATACGGTATAATTAGCAGGGCGAGTAAATCTGTAATATCCTTGTTGGAAATATCTATATCCATATCCATATTCCGTCCCGCTTTTATCAAACAACCGGGAGGTCAGGTTTTATGCGACTTCTAACTAATTTGCTTCTACTGTCAATGTTAATTGCAATTGCGATCGGATGTTCATCCGGTAGTGGAACTTCTCCGGTTACACCGAAGAATGATAATGTACCATTCGAGAATGTACCATTTGTAAACGAAACAGATTTATCAGGCGTGCTTGATACACCACCAAGCATCGACATCCCTCGCGCGGATTGCAGTCCGCTGGCAGAGGGTGATGTCAAGGAGGATCCATCCGGGATTCTCTATGCCGGCACTCTTGAACTTGATGCCGAAAAAGGCACAATCACAAACACAA
>JAGGVT010000186.1 GCA_021157815.1 bacterium
ATCAATATACTATGCTGTAAACCCTTATTTATACGGTGTTTATTCACTTTGTTGGGACAGGCCCCTTTTTACTATCATCATAGAGCATTTAATGTTTTGTCTGCTTTCGTTCAAATTTAACCGGACAGTAGTGATTTGCTTACACAATATATCTGATCTATATACTTTCGAAGGGGAGAAACAACATTCTCCCTCCCCGCTCGCGGGGAGGGCTGGGGTGGGGGTTTCTTGTTTGCGATACCTTTCCCGACACCATATTAAGCTCCCTGCTATTTTTTTACTTCTCCCCTGCTTTCAATCTATCTTTCAGGTAAACCTAAATTCCTGGTCGGTTTTCAAATGATAACTACATTAATATGACGCATGATATGCGACAATATCCGTACCGTTTCTTTCCCATATGACCACAAGTGAGGGATTATCCCCACCCTTGTAGCATATTTGTGGGTTGATATCACTATAAATCAACGCGGGATCATCTGAGATGCTGAAATCCGGCAGTATTGTCGATTGCTGATCATCGAACATCGCAAGATAAACCTCTGAAACATGCCTGTCACCGCGGAAATCCTCAAACGCGAGCCACAAATTGCCATTATCAGTATCAAACACGGCTGACGGTGAATTCTGCGCAGCAAGCGGATCATCACCGAGATTGTTGTTTCCCCTTATCGTGGGAGCAAAAACAGGAGGGTCGCCATCGCTGAAACACAAAGCGATATCTTTCCCGCCATTGTAAAGTCCGGTGGTTCTGAAATATACAATAGGTTCATTTGAGCCGTTAACCACAATATACGGGTCGTGATCATAGACAAAACCAACAAGACCGTTGTCAACTCTTACAGGGCCCTGTATATCAAACGACGGGGGGTCAAAGTAATAGAGTTCGATCATATCAGCATTGTCATATCCGAGTGATTTCCAGATATAAGCAACATATGCTCTTCCCTGCGGACCTGCGCCAAGCCCTGCTCCTGACAGGACAAAACGGGTAGCTGAATCTGATTTAATCAGCACATCAGTAGAATTCACAACTGTGCCATTGTCAAGGTTTATACAGTGCATGTAGAGTGAATAGGAAGCGGTTGTCATGTACAGCACGTAAGCGTAGGCGCCATCGGGAGCGCATGCGACTGAATATACAACCGGAGGTTCGGGCACGAAACCCTTATTATATACAACTCCTGTCACGCCAAGAACTGACGGTGCCGCGAAAGTTATGGAGTTTGTTCCTGAGGGTTCCCCGCTGGAAAACTTAATCTCGCCGCTGGTTGCCATCCATCCGACAACAACACCGAACGGCGCTGAATCCATCCATACTCCCCAGGGAACGATATCATCAGCGTTTGTGGAGATTATCACAGGATCTCCCCATGTCGCGCCATCATCCGAACTGCGTTGGACATAAGTTCCCACCTGCCCTGACACGGTTCCGGTGTAAAGGGCATAGAAATCACCACCGCTTTCAACGGCGCGCCGCAGCATGAAATCATCCACGTTGCCGTTAGTGATTTCAGATATCACACCGGACGGCCTAACATTCAGGCGAGTTCTTGTGATATCAGAAAGCGGTGTGTCGCCGGAGTCGGTTACTCTCAACGCGGCGATAACTGAACCGAATGATGGCATCGCGTAATTCAGCGATGGCCCGGCAGCATCCACGGTGAAATCAATATCATTGTAATTGAAATCCCATTCGTAGGTTACAATGTTATCATCGGGGTCAATCGAGGATGTTCCATCAAACGCCACCTGATCGCCTTGCGCGTATGTTCTCAGAACCGGATTATAAGTGAGTTGCGCGACAGGCGGGTCATTCGGATGCGGAGCCGGCGGGCCATTGGGCAGGTCAACCGGCGTACTCTTGCCACCGCAACTTAAGAGAAATATTGCGAGCAGGAATAAAACGGAAATCAAACAGACTGGTTTAAAAATTCTCATTATAAACCTCCTGGTGATATATCAAATGAATGATAAATCCACCGGAAAACAAAATCCGGCAGTTTTAAAACATATTAACAGAATGCAATTTGAATGGCAATAATAGGGATTAGCGATTCGCCATAACCATGAAGATTTTCACAAGGAGGCTGAAGAATAGAAGCATCCCAGCGACCATTAAATAACCGGGAATTGATGATGAGGATTCAAGAATATATTCATGTCTTTTGCCGCCGGGATATTTCCGATTGCACTTGGCTTTAATATTATTCATCGACACTGATTGAACAAACACATTCCTTGCGATCTCAACTGTAATGCGCCTTCTGTTGTCCGACAGTTCTTCAACATCAACAATAACGCCCCATGCATGCAACCATTGCCCCTGGCTTTTCAAACCGAGAAGCTTTCCCACATTTTCCGCAAGGCGAGAACGGTCGATAATGTCCACGGCGATTTTATCTTTCAATCTCAAATCCTTCGTGAGAATACCCTCAGCGATATCCAGAACAAGCTTGCCCTTGAGTTGCACAATGATAGGTTTTCTTTCTTTCACTTCTTCTGATGGCTCATCAGTATCGTCGTCTTCCTCGTCGAAACTGACAATACCGAGTACCTTGGAAATATCCTTAAACATGTATTCATTGAATAATTCAGTTCCAACCTCGACTTTCAAAGGCTGCATAAGATTGATTTCAATAAACTCTGAAACGGCACCGACAATGGTCTGCTCCAATTCTTCCGTTTTTTTCTTTTTAGCATTTTCTGATTGGTCACTCGAATCAAGATCCTTGAGCTCACAAGTGGCTTTCATTATCGTATAGTAGGGTTCAGGAGTTATTTCCTCTTTTATATATTCCTGAAGTTCGATTGAACTCTCAATGTTAAAACGGCTCTGTTCGCTTCTGGATGCTGTGATCAGCTGTTGCCAGTAGAATATATTCGCGGTTGTATCCACCTGAAGAGGGTCTTCGGAATAGTTTACAACCACACATGACGTGTAAAGAGGTTCTTCGGCGCCATCCTCAAGAATGGCAATCACAAGCCCCTCAATCGATTTCATTCCGCTCCCGCTGAAATGCGCTTTAACGGCAAGGTATTTAGGGCGAATCATGTCAACCATCTGTATGGCTTTTTGCTCATCGCCATCAGACGCGCCCCACGCGAGTTCAGCCTCCTCTAATGTGCATCCTGTGGTTGACTGCACCAACTTGACTTTTATTTCATCATTCCCTGCCATCTATATATCTTGTTCCCTATTCATCTTCGCTTTCTGATTCAATCTTTAATTCCTTATTATTACTCAGCTCAACCTTCGGCTTTGGGGATTTCTCTTCTTTTTTTACAGGGCCAATAACACGGGCAAGTTCCTCTTCCGAGACATCAGGCACCTCAACAACAACCTTGTCGAGCTCGCGCATCACAGCATCTATGCTAACTTTGACATGTAATTTCTGTGTGTATTTCGCCCAGCTGAACAATAAAAAACCTGAGATCCAACTGATAAACAAAGCTCTATACAGAAATGGCGGATACAAGATGTCCTTTCCAAGGAGAAATCCACCCCATACAATTACAGCCAGCGTGAGAGTTGAACCTGCAAATCCTATTATTGTTGGCAGTGTCATTCGGCTTCGCTCAACATTGCGGTTTGGTTTATTTTTTCGTGCGCTGATTCAACTATCGCGATAGACGTATCAAATTACACGCACGAATTGCATGATAATCAATTCGAACCGCTAATACTAATTACATATTTAATATCATTGGAAAATCAGCTGATATTTCACTTTCCCTTAACTGTAAAAAAAAAACATCCGGGCATTTCCTCACAATTCATAAATACTCTATCGGTTCAATTAGTATGTATTAAAAGAAAGAGGCCTTTGAAAAGGCTCATTTTATTTTTGTTGTGGTAAAGGCAGGATGGGCTTGTTGAAAAAGGGATAGATTTTAATGTAACCCGGAATGCCTTTATAAAAAAAACATGAATCAATTCTACAACGTTCGCAGGCATTCCGGGGTTCCGCATAGATAGCCACTTCCCCGGCATGCCTGATTCACGTTATAGATAATTGTTGCTTTTGTCCTGGACGGCATGACCGGATTACGGTACTAACAAGGTTTTTCAACAAGCCCAGGATGCCCGCACCACAAATTTACCGGATATTTTCTCATTTTAATTGGTTCTAAGACAGTTTCATGAGAAACCAATCCGCAGGATTGTACTGAACCTGTCGAAGTGCCCGGCTGCCATTTATTTCCTTTTTTCCAAGGCCTCAATATTTCCACTGCAACTATTTTCTAAAATCATAGTCCTTTTTATAATAAATAATGTATAATTAAAACTGTGAATCGAAGGCTAGCGAAAAGCGATTCGCGTAATATTCATACCAATATCCATTCCTCCATTAATCCAAGGAGGCAATATTTGTCATGCGTTATTTAACTTTTCTGTTTATCTTTGTCCTTTCTGGATGGCTCATAATCGGATGTTCATCCGGTGGAGCTAACAGTCCTATTGTTCCCGCTGAGAACGGTTTTAGCTCAGCGCCAACAAACAACGACTCATCACCAGTTACCGACATGCCACCGAGCATCGACATCCCTCGCGCGGATTGCAGTCCGCTGGCAGAGGGTGATGTCAAGGAGGATCCATCCGGGATTCTCTATGCCGGCACTCTTGAACTTGATGCCGAAAAAGGCACAATCACAAACACAA
>JAGGVT010000035.1 GCA_021157815.1 bacterium
ATTCACTAATGATTCCTCGATAGTATTCATAGGGCAAATCGGGATGGCATCCGCCCACAATGTGGAATTCATCATAGCCGGGTGATGCCGCATTTATAATCTCCTCCAGTTTCATTTCATACGCGCCCTTTTCACCTTTCACTCTTGAAAAAGCGCAAAAAACGCAGCCGTTTACGCAAATATTCGTATGGTTGATATGGCTGTTGACTATGTAATACGCCACATCACCGTGTTTCCTTTGGCGGACTAAATTCGCCAGCCGCCCGATTTCAACAATGTCACGGCACCCATAAAGCAGGATGCCGTCATCGCGGGTTAAACGTTCGCCGTCTTGAACCTTGCGCTCGATTGTTTTTAAATCTGAACTTTTTGTCATAACGGAGTAATTATATCAGCTTTTTCTGAAAGGCCGTGAGAGGATGTCAAACAGGCTGGCAATCAGCCAGAGAAGGATGAAAAACGGCGCGCCTACCGCAACCCAGATTATGAAACACACAACTGCCCAAAGCATCATGAACAGCACGTTCACACCAATCGCGGCGAAATCAAAAATGCGATAGCCGTATGGAATTCGCTCATCGCCGATTAGCGGGGGAATTTCAAACTCCAGGATATCATTTACATTTTCTATCGTTTCAACTGCCATTGTTTATATGCTACTCCGAAACCGGATACTGCACTATTTCAAGTTCAATATTATCGGGTCCCACGAAAAACGCTCGTTTGGCGCCGTCCGGGGTCTCAATAATTTCAGTTTTGAATTTCACATTACGACTCACAAGATCCGTATATGTCACATCAATGTCATCAACCTTGAAAACCATGTGAGCGTACCCCAGCGGATAATCAGGAGCATCGCCCATTTCCTTCGCGCGGGCAATACGGCGTTCATCATGCATCAATTTGATTGTGAAATTATCCCCCTTTACCTCAATCAGTTTTGTTTTAATATCCGGGATGTCCCAGACTCTGTCCTTTTTCAATCCAAGCTTATGAATGAAAAAGTCAAGCGCGGTGTCCATGTTGCTGACCGCGAAAGTTACATTATCGAAAGTTACTTTCATTTAACTGCCTCCGTGGAAATAACTGTCTAATAAAACTGCCAGATAGAACAACATGCTCACGAATCCATTCAGCGTGAAAAACGCCACCCCGATAAGCTCCAAACTTTTCGGAGTTACAACCATGTGCTCCACTAATAGTATCATCGCAATTACCGCAATGAACCCCATGTAGATTATCCCACATCCGGCAAGATATCCAAATAGCAGGAATAATCCTATTGTAAGAATATGAAATACCAAAGAAATCGCCAAAGCGCCTGTTATTCCAAATCGTTTTGGAATTGAGTGAAGCCCGATTCGCAAATCAAATTCAATATCCTGGCAGGCGTAGATGATGTCGAATCCCGCAACCCAGAATACAACCGCGGCAGCGAGTATCATAGGTAAAAGATTGAATTCACCCCGGATTGCAATCCACGCTCCAACCGGTGCAATTGCCAGGCTCAAGCCCAGAACCAGATGCGACCACGATGTAAACCGTTTGAAATATGAATATCCAAGCACGACAGCAAGAGCCACAGGCGAAAGCGCGAACGCAAGAATATTTAAAAACCATGTTGTGATTACAAAAACCACACAACAGAAAATTACAAAACCGAGCATGGTTTTCGGAGCGACTGTTCCGGATGGAATCGACCTTGATTTAGTGCGCGGGTTGACAGTGTCAATATCTCGGTCAAGCCAGCGATTAAACGCCATCGCGGCGAAACGCGCAGTGAACATGCATATAAGAATAAGAGCGAGCGTTTTAAAATCGTACCTGCCATCAAACGCAATATGCGCGCTCGACAGCGCGAACGGCAGCGCGAAAATTGTATGCTTGAGTTTGATATCTGAAAATATGGCGTTTAGTTTTCGCAGCATAAGTGAATTATCAAAGGAAACTGCTTCTATCATAATAGCCAACATCAAGGCCATGGCTTATTCCCAAATGATTAAGCACACGCGCTATCACTGTATCCACCAGTTTGTCAACCGTATCAGCGCCTGAATAAAACGATGGCATCGCCGGCAGAATCAACGCTCCGGCATCGTTAAGCTTCAGCAGATTTTCCAGATGGATTCGATTCAACGGCGTCTCTCTTGGAACTATTACAAGTTTTCGTTTTTCTTTAAGGTGAACGTCCGCGACTCTTGCAACAAGATTATCGCTTGTGCCGTTCGCAATTCGTCCTATGGTGCCCATGCTTGCTGGAATTATCACCATTCCCAGCGTATGATTCGAGCCGGATGCGATTTCACAATCATAACTATCCGGATCGTGCCTGTGGAAACTCTCGCTTGCAAGCAGGAATTCAGATTTTTCATCCGGCAGTTCCTCTTTTATTATCAGCTCCGCTGTTTTTGTGATTATCAGATGCACGGACAAGTTAGCCTTAAGAAGCAGCTCACATGTACGGCAGGCATACATTGCCCCTGATGCCCCAGTAATGGCAACTACAAGTGTTTGTTTAATCTGTATTTCAGTTACCATATTTATCCTCGTTGTTTATGCGCTATATGAAGCGCGGCAATCCTGGATATAAAAAAGTCGCGCTGTATATTTATAAATCCGGCTTCCAGCAGTTTTGAATCAAATTCATATGCTGACATGAAATTATTACGTGATTCCGACAGGTAATCATATACTCCGGGCTGTCCGCTTACAATCTTTCCGACAATAGGAATTATGGCTTTGATATACCAGTCAGAAAAGAATCGCAATCCCCTCTTGTCGGCTTTGAAAAACTCAAGCGACAAATATTTCCCGCCGGGTTTTAACATCCTGAACGTCTCTTTTAATCCCTTTTCAACGTCACTAAAACTTCGCAATCCAAACACGTTTGTTATTAAATCAAACGATTCATCCTCGAATTGCAAATCAAGCGCGTTACCCTCGATAAAGCGAATTTTATCAGCCAATCGCCTTTTTACAGATTTCATCTCAGCTATTTCAAGCATACCAGCGGTGAAATCAACGCCAACCGCGCTGCCTGAAAAATCCTCTCGATTGAAAAACTCGAACAGGACATCCCCGGTACCCGTGCATAAATCGAGAACACGGACATCATCACCATAGTTCTGATAACCGGAGCGATTAACCAGTGCGCGACGCCATCCCCTGTCAAGATTCAAACTCAGCAGGTGATTGAGGAAATCGTATCTATCAGCGCTGCGGGAAAACATCGCGCTGATTGTCTCCTCATCGCGTTCAAGCGCCTTATTCAGAAATTCGTCTTTTGTCATAATTTCATAATTCTACAACAGCACCACGCTAAAGCATGGTTCTAATTAAAATTGGTTGAAACCATATACAACTTTGGGTGCCGCCCACACATCACGTCTTTTTGTGATTTGTGGGTGAATTGAGTAACTTCGCAGCATGTCACCCATAAAGCCCGGAGGGCTTTATGGGCGGCACCCGATGTAGTATTTGGCTTCAATCTGTTTTGTATAGCATCACGCTAAAGCATAGCGCTTGCTAAAAATTATCCTGAACCCTATAATCCTAGATTCTTCCAAATATCATCCACGCGTCTTTTCACATCATCGCTCATGGTAATCACATCGGGCCATTCGCGATCATGCCCCTCATCCGGAGTTTTTTTCGTCGCGTCAATCATCATCTTGCTGCCGTAATTCGCCTGCGGTGATGCGTGATCAAGCGCATCCAAAGGCCCCTCAACAATCATCGTATCTCGTTCGGGCGAAACATTATTTCCGAGTTTCCACAAAACCTCGGATGTGTTCTGCACATCGACATCCTCATCAACAATGATGATAAGTTTCGTAAACATCATCTGGCCCATGCCCCAGATCGCACTCGCCACTTTCCTGGCATGAGCAGGATATGATTTTTTAATCGAGACAAAAGCAAGATTATGAAAGACTCCCTCTAATGGCAGATTCATGTCAACAATTTCAGGCAGAGCTAATTTTAAAAGCGGGAGGAAAATCCGTTCGGTTGCCTTGCCCATAAAACAATCCTCCATCGGAGGCTTGCCGACAACTGTCGCGGGATAGATCGGGTTTTCGCGATGCGTCATGTGCGTTAAATGAAAAACCGGATAATCATCCGCTAGCGAGTAATATCCGGTATGGTCTCCGAATGGCCCTTCGCGCCTGAGTTCGCTGGTATCAACATAACCCTCAAGAATATACTCGGCATTCGCGGGAACTTCCAAATCTACAGTTTTACATTTGACCAGTTCAGCCGGACGTTTCCGCAAAAATCCGGCAAAAAGGAATTCATCGATTCCATCCGGCAGTGGAGCGGTCGCGGAGTAGATTGTCGCGGGGTCTGCGCCGATTGCGACTGCTACCTCCATGTGATTAATCCCCAATTTTTTGCATTTCTCAAAATTCGATGCTCCCCCTTTGTGAATATGCCAGTGCATGCCGGTTGTCGATTTGTCATAAACCTGCATGCGATACATTCCCATGTTGCGGATTTTCGTTTCAGGATCTTTTGTGATTACCAAAGGAAGCGTGATAAATCGTCCGCCGTCATCAGGCCAGCATTTCAGAATTGGGATGGTGTCAAGATCAGGCTCGGTTTCAATGAACTGGCACGGCGCTGATTTAACAACCTTTGGTGTAAACTGGGCGAACTGGGCGAGTTTCGGAAGCAGTTTAACTTTATCCAATAAACTCTCAGGGATTTCCTGATTTATCAAATCCTGAATTTCATTCGCTATGAAATCTATATTCCCGACTCCAAGCGCCCACGCCATACGGTCGAATGAGCCGAAAGCGTTCATCAATACAGGAGTTTTGCATCCTCGAACGTTTTCAAAAAGCAGCGCTTTATTATTATCCGACTTGCAGACACGATCGGTGATTTCGGTTATCTCAAGGTCGCGGTCAACCTCCTCGGATATCCGAACGAGTTCACCTTTTGATTCAAGGAATTCCACAAAGTCTTGCAGTGATTCAAATTTCATCGACTGCTCCTGTCACTTCGCCTTTTGTATACATCTGAACAAGGCTGGATTCCGGCTTTCGCCGGAATGACAAATTGCTATGCAATAACAAGCTAATGTCATTTCGCCGGAATGACAAACTACAATGAAATAACAAGCTAATGTCATTCCGGGCTTGACCCGGAATCCATTCTTTTTTTACAATGCAATATCATATATCATAAACCGCGATTAGATAAAAGGTTTTCCATTTAAAATGCGCCAGTTCGATTTTGGAAATATCGCAAGCAGCTACGATTCATTCTATGAATCCGAAAAAGGCAGGATTTATGACCGCCTTGAAAAATCCGCCGTTGCCCGAATGATGCCCTCCTCTAAAGACAATCCAAAAATGCTTGAGGTCGGTTCAGGCACAGGTCATTGGAGCAAGTTTTTCTCCGCTCATGGATTCCATGTAACAGGAGTAGACATCTCGCCTGAAATGGTCGATATCGCAAAATCGAAAAATATCCCAAACACCGAATTTCACGTTGAGGATATTTTCAAATTGCCTTATGAGAAAAACTCGTTCGACATTGTGTGCGCGATGGCGTCTATCGAATTTACTCACGCCCCGCAACTGGCATTAAACACAATGGCGCAGTTTGTGAAAAGGGGCGGATACATTCTGCTTGGATGCCTTAACAGAAACGGGCTTTTGAACGCTAAACGCATCCTGGAAAAAAAAGAAACATACGTAAATGCGCAACTGCCAGACATCGTGTCATTCCGTAAAATGCTGTCGCAGTTCGGCAAGCCTGAAATTCAAGCCTGCGCGTTTGTGCCGATGTCCGCATCGTGGCTGAATTTTGTAACTGAACCGATAGCCAAAATGCTAAACGCCAACTGGGGCGAATTTATTGTCGGGAGAGTTAAACTATGACAATACAAGCTGAGATTAGCCTTTACACACTGGGTGCGAGAACGCAGTCACCCGCAATTAATGATTTATACAACATTCTTAACAAACACGAACTCGAAATTGAGCCCGGACGGATGAGCAGTATCATTTCCGGGGACAGCGATATTCTGTTTCCCGCATTACAGGAGGCATTTGAGACAGCCGCCGAAAATTCTCAAATCGTAATGACTTTGAAAATATCAAACGCATGCCCCTTGCCTGATTAGGTATCTGATGAAAATTAATAAAATAACATATTTGCTAATTACACTCTCTGTTTGCATTTGCGCAATTAGCATCTCGTGTGCGTCCAATAAATCGTTCGAGCATTCAAAAGAGAAAATTGAAAATAAGTTATTGGCATTTCACTCAGAAGATTATCCTGCAAGAATAACAAATGTTATGTGGCGTCAGCCGGACATTGAACTTACAGTCACAATCGAGATTGAACCGGATGCGCAATCGGGAAAAGCGTTCGAGGATGTCCTTGAGCAAACCCGCTGGGCTGCGATCAAAGCGTGCAATGCGATAAACTTCCCGCATCATGCCGTTCCGCCAATAAACATTCTAGTCCGGGATGACGGCCAGCTCGTTCATGTCGAAAGGGGCGGATTTGCTCATTTTGTGGTTATCGCTCTGAATCTCCCAACAGACGTCCCCTCGTTTGTGAATTTCAGTGCCGACTGGTGCGACAAGGGCCACAAAACAGACGCTGCAATGGATGAGGTCGCGAAATCATTAAATGGAAAAGTTCATTTCGAAACGGTTGATACGGATAAGGAGGTCGGACTTACCAGCATGGCGAATGTCGTGGAGGTGCCGTCGCAAATGGTGTTTGACAAATCCGGCAGTTTTGTCGGCCTGTATGATGGTCCCATGGAGAAGGACAGGATTATCGAAATACTGCAGCCTTTGGTGGATTTTTAAATGATGATTATACGAAGCACGGACAGCCTTGTGACTGTTGAAAAACCTAATGATGTAGGGGCAGGTCTCTGTGCCTGCCTTTAGGTTTGCTGTAAATACAGGGCAGCCACAGAGGGCTGCCCCTACGGTTCGGGATAAAACAAGCTTTTTCAACAAGCCCAGTCTTGTCCGCATCTTTTAATTTATGAAAAAAGCGGACAAGGCTGTCCGCATTCCGTGAGTCAAATTTATGTTTAAGCTGTTTACAGAATGAATCCCCTATTCAACCCACAATTTAACAACCTTGAACCCGCCGCCGCCATCGGCAAGATATGCCATGTTGTCCGCTATCGCGACATCATCGACATAACCATCGGTTTGTAATGAACTAAAGATGAATGGGGCAGTTGGGTCAGATATATCCACAATGATAAAACCATCCGTTCCATTTGCAACATAGGCGAAATTCCCCGATACGGCAACATTAATCGCCGTGCCAGCAGCAGTATCCGCCTCACCAACGATTTCCGGTGCGTTTGGCACAGTGATATCGATAACAAGCAATCCGCCCCAGTTCGCGGCAACGTAAACATAATTGCCTGAAATGAAAACTCCTTTCGGTGAATTCCCAGTACTAACAAAGCCTTCAACAAATGGCGCATTTGGGTTATTTATATTGACAACATGCATTTTACCTTCTGTATCAGCAACATACGCGTATGATCCGGATACAACAACATCATTGGCATATCCGACAGTATCAAGCACGGCAACAACCTGCGGATTGGATGGCACTCTGATATCGACAACCTGAAGCCCGCCGTCGTAATCGGCAATATAGGCATAATCGCCTTGAACATCAATACCCCATGCGAAGCCATCCGTGTCAACTGTACCTTCAAAAAAAGGAGCAAGCGGATTTGAAATATCCGCGACAGACAATCCATAATAATAATTGGCGATATATGCATAATTGCCTCTAACAGTGACATCGTAAGCCCAGGTGGATGTATCAATGCTGGAGACAATTTCAGGATTGAAATCATCAGTGATATCGATTATCTTCAAATCACCAACTTTTGCAGCGAGGTATGCGTAGTCGCCATTTACAGTGATGCCATAACCACCGCCGGTTGTTGGCAACGCACCAACAACGTCAGGATTTGAGGGAACTCCGACATATACAACTGTCATGCCGTATTCATCATCAGCAATATAGGCATAGTCACCAGAAACAGCAAGATCCTGCGTTATACCACCTGTGGGAACATTGCCGATTTCTATCGGATTTGTTGGAACACTGATATCAACCACAGTCATTCCGCGATATGTGTTTGCCAGAAAGGCGAAATCACCCTTAACCTTAACGCCGTAAACATTACCATCGATAGGAACCTCACCTATTATCACGGGCGATGACGGTGTACTGACATCAACAACTTTCAATCCTCCGAGACTAAAACCAACATAGACATAGTCTCCGGAAATCGCGATACCTGCCGCAAAACCGTCAGTACTGTCAACCTCACCCTCAATGAAAGGGGCATTCGGATTGCTCACGTTAACCACTTTTAGACCGCCGTCACGGTCAGCAACATAAGCGTAATTGCCCGAAACGACGACTCCTTTCGCATCATCATCTGTTGGCGCGACACCTGTAATTTCAGGTTCGGCTGGATTGCTGCAATCCACAACCGCCAGCCCGCCCATCCCATCAGCGACATAGGCATAAACACCCTGAACGTCAACTGCTTTCGCGTTTCCGTTTGTGTCTGCCCTTCCCATTTCAACAGGATGCTGCGGCACGCTGACATTAATGATATGCAGGCCATCCCACATATCAGCAACAAAAGCATAATTTCCAGAGACAGCCACACCAATTGCATAACTGTCCGTTTCAAACGCACCGACAATTAGCGGGACCATCGGATTGCTTATGTCAATCACTTTCAAACCGCCGTCCCAATCCACCGCATAAGCGTAATCGCCCTGAACAGCGACATCTAAGCATGTGGACAGCATGTATATTCCCCCGGCTATTATTGGATTGACTGGAGCATCCCCGGGCGAGACAGTGATAATCACTTCATCATATAGCACAAGCGAGCCTGAATTAGCGGAGTTTGCAATCATGTAACCGGCATATTCACCTGTTGGAGCACCTGTGTTGTTAGTGATAATCGTTTCCCAGTATTCCTCAGATGGATTATATGAAAATCCTAACAATGTAACCGAGGTAATAGCCGGGCAGAACAGATTCACATAATTAACATCATCCTGCCAGTCTTGTACATCCACTGTCAGATGCGCTGTCGCGCCTGATTCATCTTTCAGATATCCCTGTGTGAAATCTGCTATTGCGTATGGTTCGTTGCAGTTTCCTGGATATGACACATCCACGGCGAAAGAAACACTTGTATTACCGCCGGGAAGGGAAATCAGCAAATTTTCCGTATGATTACCATGTGCTGCAAATCTGCGCATATCCTCAGTTTTGGCGAAAGCCTTAAACGGGTTAATCGGCAATCCACCCGCGCGATTATATAAACCTGTCCAGTCATCCGCGTTTATAAGTCTATGCCCAACCGCATCAGTGTAGATAATCAGCCGGATATCATAACCGTCAATAGCATACGGATTTGAAATTGTGAAATCGACATCGACAATGCCCGTTACCGGGTCATAGCCGTTCACTACAATTCCCGGTGATGGCAGCCACGGTGTTACATTGTAATGAACTGTTGAATTTCGATCTGGTTCGATAGTGGCAGATAATGATTCGATATCGAATGTCGCAGTATATATGCCCCAAAGCGTTCGATCTGAATCAGAAACATCCGAAACAGGCAGTTGGCTCAAATCCTCAATATATGGGGCAGATGGCGCCACCGGTGATGTCGTGGATGATGAGCATCCAAATGACATGGCATATATAAAACATAAAGCAGTAAGAAACAGGTAATTTCTATACATGATAATTACCTCCAAGTAGTAGTTTGACTATTATATACTAAAACCCGCAGGATTCAATAAAAAACCCGGCGAGGAGACGCCGGGTTACGATTCAGTTATTTTGCCGCACCACGCTAAAGCATGGTGTTATTGTCTTCGGTTTAAACCTACTAACTTGCTAAACTGCTAACCTGCTAACTTGCTAACCTGCTAACTTACTAACCTGCTAACTTACTAACCTGCTAACTTGCTAACCTGCTAACTTACTAACCTGCTAACTTGCTAACCTGCTAACCTGCTAACCGTTAAACAACACCTTGGTCGAGCATTGAATCCGCGACTTTTACAAAGCCTGCGATATTCGCGCCGTTGACATAGTTGCCGGGGGTTCCGTATTCCTCAGCAGTATCGTGGCACTGCTTGAAGATTGCTTTCATGATGTTGTGGAGTTTCTCATCGACCTCTTCACGAGTCCAGCTTAGGCGAAGTGAATTCTGGCTCATTTCGAGTCCAGATGTCGCTACACCACCCGCGTTGGCGGCTTTGCTGGGGCCGTAAAGCATTTTGTTCTTGATGAAGATATTAACACCCTCTGGAACTGTCGGCATGTTCGCACCCTCTGAAACAACCTTGCATCCGTTGCTGACAAGCGCCTGGGCGTCTTCCGCGCTGATTTCGTTCTGTGTTGCGCATGGGAACGCGGCGTCCGCTTTAATTTTCCAGACACCCACGCCCTCAGTGTATTTCGCATTCGGATATTTCTTGACATATTCCTTGATTCGTCCACGCTTGACATTCTTGAGATCCATAACGAATGCAAGTTTGTCACGGTCAATGCCGTCTTCGTCAACGATGAATCCGCTTGAATCAGAAATGGTGATTGGTTTCGCGCCTAAGTCGAGGCATTTCTCGACACAATACTGCGCGACATTTCCTGAACCTGAAACAAGACAGGTTTTGCCTTTGAGAGTGTCACCTGCAGCTTTAAGCATTTCCTCGGCGAAATAGGTCACGCCGTATCCGGTTGCCTCAGGTCGAATCAAACTTCCGCCCCAGTTGCGGCCTTTGCCAGTGAAAACACCGGTGAACTCGTTTCGCAGTTTTTTATACATTCCAAATAAAAATCCGATTTCTCGTGCGCCGACTCCGATATCGCCAGCAGGAACATCAGTGTCTGGTCCAATGTGACGGAACAACTCGCACATGAAGGAATGGCAGAATCTCATAACCTCATTGTCCGATTTGCCTTTAGGGTCGAAATCGCTGCCTCCCTTGCCACCGCCCATTGGGAGTGTTGTCAGAGCGTTTTTTAAAATCTGCTCGAATCCGAGAAACTTGAGGATACCGAGATTGACTGTGGGGTGTAATCGAAGTCCGCCCTTGTATGGGCCTATCGCCGAGTTGAACTCAATACGGAATCCCTTCTGTACATGTATCTCACCCTGGTCATCGACCCAGGGAACCCTGAACAATATAGTGCGCTCAGGTTCGACAATTCGTTCGAGAATTTTCCCCTTGGCGTATTTCGGATTTCTTTCGAAAACCACTTCAATTGATTCAACTACTTCGTGTACTGCCTGGTGAAACGTTTCTTCGGCGGGGTTTTTCGCCTTAAGATTCGCCATGAAATCATCTACAAATTTTGACATATCTATTATCTCCTATCCCCATATTGGGATGAGATGATGATTAATATATATATAAAACATCTATGAATTAATGCCTTAAAGGCAATTAAACTGGAAATTTGCACATACAGCGAAAATAAAACAGGGGATTTCCCTGTTTCACAGAAACGGTATAATAACACCGTAAAAATGAAATGGCAACTGAAAATATTGTTAGGTTCATGGATTGTTTTTGCTTAAGAAAGGTTCTCAATTTGAGAACGAATTTTATCTAAAATCTCTTTGATTGCCTCGACATACTCTGCATAACCATGTTTTTCCGCTAATTTATATGCCTCCTCAGCCAGTTTGACAGCTTTCTCAGGATTGCCCTTTTTAGCAATAACCTCAGCTCAATTAATCAACGCAAGAGCAAGGCCATCCGGCAGGTCATGTTTACGGCAGATTTGTTCCTGCTCTTTAAGCAATGGCAGAGCGTCATCCAAATCACCGCGATTAATCAGCATTGCCGCCTGATTGCCAAGGCTTACATTAAGATTCAAAGGATCATTGAGTTCGCGGAAGATTCTTTCCTCTTCCTTTCGAAGTTCCAGCGCCTTGTTAATTTCGCCCTTCACCATAAGAATGAGAGCTTTAATGCTTAAACTGCTTCCAATACCCGATTATTATTGAGGATTTTGATAAGAATATAAAGAAATGGCGCTTCAATAAACTGTGTGGGTTATTTGCCCTCCCGTAAAAAAAGGGGCATTCCCCAATCACGGGGTACGTCCACATGAGGCTTCAAATCTGATGTTATCAATATACTATGCTGTAATCCCTTATTTATACTGTGTTTATTCACTTAGTTGGGACAGTCCTTTTTTTTACTCAATCCAGATTCAACCCACACGATTTATTGAAGAGCTAAAGAAATTAAACGCATTTAATAAACCGTAAATAAATCCCCAAATTTAACCTAAATAACCCGATAACTACCTGCATCGCGACAAATGCAAATGGTAATCCGCTTATTGTAAATAAACTACTATTAATCACAACGAATCACTATTAACATACCTTTAACAATTGCTTATTAACATTATGTATGATAGAATCCATTTTTGGCGCGATTAGCCTTTCTATATCCGCCGTGATTTTGTGATGCCTGAATATGGGCATTTATCTGAAATCCGGCTTGCCAGCGCCAGTTATTTATTCTTTACCAACCCAGGAGGTTGTTAAATTGGCTGAGGAACTAAACACATTCGAAATAGCTAAGAAACAAATTGACGCAGCCGCGAAGAAGCTTAAACTGGATTCAGGACTGACTGAACTGCTTAAAACTCCGGCTCGCATGATGACTCTTGCAATTCCGGTCAAGATGCGCAACGGAAAAATCCATGTTTTCACAGGATATCGATGCCAGTACAACGATTTCAGAGGACCCACAAAGGGAGGAATCCGATATCATCCGGATATCACCGAGGATGAAATCAAAGCGCTCGCCAGCTGGATGACATGGAAATGCGCCGTGTTGAATCTCCCCTACGGCGGCGCGATGGGGGGAGTGTCATGCAATCCGAAAGAGATGAACAACGCTGAACTCGAGGCGCTGACTCGACGATACGCCTATATTCTCAGGGAACATGTCGGACCAAGAAAAGACATACCGGACCCGGATGTCTATACCGATGAACAGACAATGGCTTGGTTCATGGACACATATTCCGTAATGGAATCAGAATACAAACCCGGAGTTATTACAGGCAAACCGATTGGTCTTGGCGGAAGTCTGGGCCGCGAGGAGGCAGTTGGACGAGGCTGTGTAATCCTTATCCGCGAGGCCGCGATGGCGCTTGGACTTGATCTAACCAAATCAACCGCCGCGGTTCAGGGTGCAGGTAAGGCTGGATCGGTTGCCGGACGTATTCTCGAGGAACTTGGCGTAACAGTTATCGCAATCAGCGACTCAAAAGGCGGAATTTACAACCCGAACGGGCTTAAAATCAAGGACGTTATCAGGCACAAATATTCAAAATCGAACAAAAACAAGAGTGTAAAGGGATTCCCCGGCTCAAAACCGGTTACAAATGAGAAGCTCATGGAGATGAAATGCGATATCCTCGTCCCGGCAGCGCTCGCGAATTCGATTACCAAATCAAACGCGCGCAAGATAAAGGCGAAGATAATCGCTGAAGTCGCCAGCGGGCCGACAACTCCCGACGCGGATGACATCATCTACAAGAAAAACAAGGCGTTCCTGATCCCCGATATCCTCGCAAACGCCGGCGGTGTGACAGTATCCTATTTCGAATGGATTCAAAACATCAGCGGACATAACTGGACAGAGGATTATGTCCTGGATGAACTCGAGCGCTACATGGTCAGCGCGTTCAACGACGTGTACGAGATCCACAAGCGGAGCAAGGTAAACATGCGCACCGCGGCATACATGCTGGCAATGGAAAGAGTCTCCGAAGCGTTCAAGACTCGCGGCCTTTGGCCGTAGGGGTGTAGGTGGTGTAAGGTAGATAAAATCACCCGGGGCGCTAAGGTCGCTCCGGGTTTTGTTGTTATGTTAACCTTGTCCTTTTATTGCTTAAATGGTACAATTAATTTGACTTTAGTAATTCGGAGGAAAAACAATGAGATTTAAAAACTCAAAGTCAATATTACCCCCCCCGTTATTCTCGTGATTCCACTATTATTCAGTATGCTTTTCGTACAGTGCTCAAAAGGCAGCGACACAATCATGCCGATTATCCCATCTGGTGATTATTCATTTCAGAACGAAAGGATTCTTCCGCCTGATGATTACGATGGTCGCGCTGGTTATCAGAACCGAACGAACGTTAGCCTTCAGGTAACAGGTCCCGCTGAATATATTTCGTCAAAACTTAATCCACCGTTGATAACCGAAATGAATCCATTATTCTCCGCACGTGTGATTAACAATATTTCAAGGCTTGATGCGAAATATTTCAGCGCGACAATTGACAGCGAACATGTTATTTGCGCGTTCAATCAGGCATCGAATGAAGTATATTTCACATCTGCCAAACCACTTAAGAACGGCAAACATACTGCTGTTTTGCACTTTTCTAATCCCGACGGCTCCAGCAGAATGCTTTATTGGTCATTTACGAGCAACACTGACCCACCTGAAATTCAAATTGTGATGTGGAACGATGAGGAGAAATTCGCGCTTGTTGTTTTCAATCGCGACATAGAACCTGATCTCCTGCATGATTCATCCCGCTGGAGGTTTAATGCAGAACAAGACATCTTGAGAGAAAATGTTGGCACCGTGGGCAATAACATGGCATTCCTGCCTTTAAAAGATGTGGCTTTCGAAAAATACACTAATAGAACCGCATTAACTGTCAGTTTCATTGATAAGAACGGCATTGCGGATTATGTTGTCAACCGCGGCGGTTCAGCAAGAAAAGGGCAAAGTGTTCCGTGCGGTGATTGCTCCGGCATTGAAATTACGTTTCCCCTTGCTGAACACAAATTTCTTGAGGCAGGGGCGGAAAAGTATGCACTCGCGTATGAAGTAACAAACCCATTAGAATGCAGTATTATCATGGAATGGGAAGGCTGGGCACGTGTTCCAATAGCAAACGATGATCCTGCTGGTATTCCTGGAAACAACAATTGCGATCTTTACGATCTTGTTATTGATACCAAATGTGAAGGCATTGGTGAAACACAATCATCAGGAGTGCCCTATCCTGAAAGTTTTAGTATGGAATTTAATAATGGGACTCTTAAAACAATATCATTTAGTCGCAATTACGCGCATCATATCGAAATATCGTTCTGGGCTGACTGCACAGATGAACTTCGATACGATCGTGATGAACATGAATACAAGTTAGGAGAAGAAAGCATTGATTTCTCAGAATCCTTTGATTGCAAACACCCAGTGTTTGACTATAATCCAACAGTGTTGTGGGGTGATGAAGCTGCTGATCAGATAGAGTCCTTGATGGATGGTATCCCAATGCGAGGTGAACCTGTAAGTGGTGATATATATTGCAATACAATGTACAGAGATGATCCGGCTGAATATGATTTCAATGAAATGATGCAGGATTTGCGCGATCATAATTGCGATTTGTTTATCGTGGCGCAGGCGAGTGATCCGATAAGCGGGAATCGTCGTGGAAACCTAGCGCCCTCCCAGATCACGCTTGACATGAAGAAAAACGATGGCACATGTTCCTATGACATCTCATGGTCAGGCGGGGAAATGCTTACCGGTGTCCTGGTTCTGGACTATAAACCATGGGGCAGTCCGGAATATGGCTATGTTGACGATCTTGAGCTTCTCACCTATCCCGATGACTGGCCTGATCCAAACTATCCTGTCGATACACCAGGAAATATATGGCACGATTGGTGCCCCGAGGAAAGTACAATCATGGTGTGCAATCTGACCGATATTCTTACTGCCCCAAGCGGGGATGAGATAACGGGAATAAAAGTGCGTATAACCGACAACACACGAGATCCCGTAGATGGCTACCACGGCAACTGGCGTCGGAGCGAGGATGTCATGGAGCAGGTATGCCTGGTGCCAATAAGAAGTGGCAGCAGAAATGCTGCAGGGAAATTCTGTGGATATGATACAAAAGCTGCATTTATTGAGAATAATCCATATGATAAAGTTCCATCCGATAAACCTACTGATCCTCATCCTGAGGATCATCTGAAGCGGTTGCATTATGGAGGGAAAACTGATGATAATAACACTGCATTTATCTCACTTCGAGACAATGATGGAAGCGCTTTTCTTGATTACTATATCGCTATTCAGGTAACAGATCCGACAGTAATCGAGAATTTTGCAGATGAAATTGATATGGTTTTTTACAGCAGCGAAACGAGTATTCCAAACGGCATGGAGGATCTTAATTTTACTTATCCAGGTCATGTCGCAGCGGTTGAGACCAAAGCCAAACGCTGTCATCCCTTGCCTTCTGGTGTAACTGATCCAGTAAAAAAGAGAATCTTTGATCTGTTGTTTGGCGATGGCATGCAACGTAACGAATGCCTGCTGTATCATGTGCAATTGGAAGTATCCGATTCCAAGAGAACAACAAGCAGCGATACTAATCCTGTGCTTTATGTCAGCTCGTCTGACCATAAATGGGGTACCGATTGGCTGGCAAAAAGAGACTTCGCCAAATCTTTTGATTCAGGATCAAATTTGTTAACAATTAATGGATTTAGATTTGGATCTGAGGATAATATTCGTGGAACAGGAAGGAATTATGCAAAAGAGTATGAAGATAAAAAGAAAAATTCCTGGTATTCCTATGATGAATTCATTACAAGTGGTGGGATTGAAACTGTCTATGCAAAAATCGTTGACGACGACTACAAACCCAGCTTGTTTTTTGAAGAAGAGCATTGCGTTGCTGTGCAAAGTGAATCTGATATAATTCTTTTAACTTCACACGGTGTCCCCGCTGGCGCAGTAGGAAAGAAATTCATACCTCCATTTTACAGCGAACTACCTTATCCATATTGGCCATATTACCAAGAAACTCATGATCCTGCTAGTTACTACTCGGATTATGGAATTGTAATCCCCCCCGATAATGATGGTTTAAATGCATGGGGTTTTGGACGATGTGGTGACTTCTGGCAAAAAAATCATAGGAGTTCTAATGAGTGTGAACTACGATGGCTAACACTTCTTGCTTGCGAAGCATTAACTCAAGGTCCAGTATCGGGCTCAGTTAATTGGAAGCAAAGAATTAGCTTTAATGAAACTGACCCAGATGATCATCCATATCTAAGTTCTGTTTGCGGTTTTCGCAAGTTTATTAAAGCACCGAATACATCTATTTCATTAGGTATAGCAGGGGACTTTCATCATGATATGGCGTTTATTAATAAATACAGTGCTAACATGGAGGAACTTTTTGATCCTGTGCAGAATCCGTTTCCTTATGAACCCATAAATCCATGTTCTACACAGGAAGGAGAACACCTGTGGCAATGCCCAGCATCGTATGATATAAGTGTATCTGCCTGGATGGAAGCTGCCTGTCATGAGCTAAATACGGTAAGTAAGAAAAAACAAAAAGGATATATGAAACAAGGGTTGCGTTGGGCGGCTGGAATTGATCGCATGAATGTAGACCCCTATGAATACTTTTATTATTACCTTTATAGATATCTTGATCCTAATGAAAAGGGTCAAAAATGGAAATTTGACATCAGAAGAACTGAAGATTTCATTAGTCCAGTTAAAGATCAACCAGATACTTAGTAACAATAAATTCATATGGGAGAAAACAATATGAGAAAAACAGCATTATTGACTATTTTATTTGTTGCATTGTTAACCAAGCCAGCATTAGCGGACAGCAGCGTATATTGCAACCTACCGTATGCATTTTTTTATAGCGCAATAACTGAAATGATATATCTTGGGTGTAATTATGGTGGAACGTCATTTGAATTAGTTACAATAGAGCCAGTAACATCAAATGAAATTAGTAGATATCCAATTGACGGCTCATTATGTGGCTGTGGCGCTGTCGATGATGGTTTAAATCTTGTTCTTATACTATCTCACACAGATTTGAGCTCTGAGTGGAATACTGGCAAGATACAAAAAATCAATACTCTTACAGGTGAACCTGTAATTGAATCTGAGTACGAGCTTAATGATAACGCGTTGGATTTAGAAATTGATCATACAAATGGTTTGGCATATGTTTGCTGGGGAGCTTTCGAACAGGGGTATCTAGGAAAATTCTCAACCACAGATTGTCAGATTATTGGAAATGAAATTAAGTATGGAGTAGTTCCTGAAAATATATCATTAACAAATGATGGAGCTAAGCTATATGTGAATAACACTGAATTATATCACATAGATGAACCAGAACTGATTACATACTGGGAGATAGGTATCTTTGATACATCAAATATGGAGTTATCCAATACAATTCGGATGGACATACTTCCTGAAGATTTTGAAATGGGA
>JAGGVT010000029.1 GCA_021157815.1 bacterium
GCGGGACGGACGCCCTCTATTCTGCCCGCCTGACCAATTGTTGCCGGCTTGATTTTGTTGAATTTTAGTCTGCCTTCGAAACTTAATCCCTTGAGTGAATCGTAATCGAAGTCCGGCGAAAGTTTAACACCATCCCATCGCCGCATTTTTTCCGCCTGTTCGTTCTGGCGTTTTAGATAACCCTCGTATTTGATTTCAACCTCGACGCTTTCAATAAGGTCAGGCTTGAAATCATCCTCGATTAATCCTTTCTCAATCAGGTGTTTGAGTTTCAATTCAGGACGGCGCAGCAGTTCAACCAGAGAAATTCTCTTATGAATATCATTCGCGCTTTCAGGCAGGCCAACCTCAACCGGCGTATATTTGCCGGTTTGAAGCTGCGCCATCATGCGTTCGCGATTTTCCTTTCGCGACTGGAATCGCTCCCAGCGGTCATCCTTTACCAAACCAATTTCCCTGCCGATTGATGTCAGGCGGAAATCCGGATTGTCATGGCGGAGCAGAAGGCGATATTCCGCGCGGCTTGTGAACATGCGGTACGGCTCGTTTGCGCCTTTTGTAGTTATATCATCCGCGAGTATTCCAATGTATGCCGTTGCGCGGTCGAGAACCAAAGGAGGGCGATTCTGAATTTTCAGCGCGAGATTGATTCCCGCCATGAGACCCTGGCATCCCGCCTCTTCATAGCCGGATGTACCGTTAATCTGTCCGGCGAAAAACAATCCCTTCACCTGCTTGGTTTCAAACGTAGGAAGAATTTGAGTCGGAGGGGCGAAATCATATTCGATTGCGTAACCGGGAAGAAGAATTTCCGCTCGCTCCAGTCCGGGAACAGTTCTGACATACTGCACCTGTACATCCTCAGGCAGCGATGTGCTCAATCCCTGAAGGTAAACCTCCTCGACATCCAACCCCTCACGTTCGCAAAAAACGGGATGGCTGATTTTATCGGGAAACTTGTGGTATTTGTCCTCGATTGACGGGCAGTAGCGTGGCCCGATTCCCTTTATGTCTCCGCTGTAAAGCGCCGCGCGGTGGAGATTCGCCATTATGATTTTACGCGTTTCCTCTGTTGTCCGCGTGATAAAGCAGCTGACCTTTTCGAGATCGTTTTGCGAATCGTTCATGAATGAAAAACCGGGAAGCGTGTTGTCGTGCTGCTGCTCCTCCATATGGTCGAAATCGATTGTGTCGAGTTTAACTCTGGGCACTGTTCCGGTTTTCAATCGAAGCAATTCTATTCCGGCATTTCGGAGTGAATCGGATAGCCCAATCGACGGCGGCTCATCGCGCATACCTGCGGGAATGCGTTTATCGCCAATGAAAATCAAACCGTTAAGAAAAGTGCCGGTTGTGATAATCGCGCCTGATGATTGAAACTCATCGCCATCGGATGTTGTAACCCCGACAATTGCGCCATTTTCCACCTGGATTGATTCCACCATGCCTTCAATAAGTGTCAGATTTTTCTCATTCTGAAGGGCGCTTTTCATGTGCTTTTCGTATAATATTTTATCAACCTGCGCTCTTAACGCCTGAACAGCTGGCCCTTTTCCGGTGTTCAACATGCGAAGATGAATCAGGCTGGCATCGGTTGCAATCGCCTGTTCACCGCCGAGAACATCGATTTCACGGGTGATATGCCCTTTCGCGGGACCGCCGATTGACGGGTTGCACGGCATGCATCCGATTCTGTCAACGTTTGATGTTATGACAAGAACAAATAGTCCCATGCGGGCGCATGCCAGAGATGCCTCGATTCCGGCATGTCCGGCGCCGACGATTATGGCATCATATTTCCGGGCAGCTGCAGTCATACGAATACTCATTATACAGCTCAATAACCAACATTACCTAATCGCATGATACGTTTGTCTAACTTTCATGCTAAAATCTTCTACATTTTCATCTGGCAGATAAACTTTTCTTTGCGATTATCTGCCGTTTTATCCATATTCGATTTAATTTAATATTCATATTTAAAAAGCTTGAAATTTTCTTAATATTGATTAAAATTAATAATTGCCTGGAGGAATTCAAATGACACCTGTATCAGCTATCAGTTGAAGCTGAATTAAATAAACGATATGAATTATCCTGGGATTTCACACCGTGGGTCAGGTGAATGGATAACAACACCAGAGTCAGGTACGAGCAGCTTAAGAAAAATCTGAAGTTGTATGGCCAAACCGCTATCGCGTTTTCAGGCGGGTTGTCGAGTGCATTTTTGCTTCGAACGGCCCAGAATGTGCTTGGCACTAATAACGTGCTTGCAATTACATCAATCTCAAAAGCTGTTCCACAGGAGGAACGCCTTCGAAGCCAGGCACTGGTAAAGGAATGGGCAATCAAACAGATTTTCGTTGAAACAGAATTCTGGAAAGAAGCGCAAAAGCATAACTCAACCAGAAACGAAGCATATCGCGAGGATTTGTACGCCAAAATAACCAAAACAGCTCTTGAGAGAGGATTTGACCTTGTCCTCGATGGCTGCACTCTTGATGATTCTGCCGGCATTTCGGAAATCAACGGCACAAGCACGATGCTGGTTAAACCACTCGCGCAGGCCGGATTGACAAAAGCTCATCTGAGGGAAATTTCACTTCATGAGGGCTGGCTGCTTTATGACATTCCCGAAAACTCATCCCTTATCAGTCGATTCGAACACGAGCGTAAAATAAAAGCGGTTGACCTGGAACGTGTTGAGCGCGCGGAAACAATCCTGCGCAACCTTGGATTCACACAGGTTCGTGTCCGCGACCATGGCGAGGTCGCAAGGATTGAAATCGAGCCTGATGAGTGGGAACGGTTCAACGATCAGAAACTGCGTGAACTGGTCAATATCGGATTGAAAAAACTGGGGTATATCTATTCAACTCTTGATATCAAGGGATACCGTCCCGGCAGCATGGATGAATCCTGCAATCCCAATCTAAACGGGCAATAGATAAAAAAATAATGAACCGTAACCCGGTCATGCCGTCCCGAACAAAATCAACAATTATCTGTAAGGTGAATCAGGCATGCCGGGGTCCCGCATAAATAGCCACCTCCCCGGCACATCGGCAGGCTTAGCACAGGCATGCCTGATTTACATTATAGAAAATTGTTAATTGTGCACGGGACGGCATGCTTGTCCTGAGCCTGCCGATAGGGACCGGGTTACGATGGAAATAAACTTTTCAACAGCCCTGTCCCGGTCGCGTTCCCAAGACATCAATCTGCTATAATTTGTAATTGATGAAATACGACCTTCCGGATAAATTCGAAATCACCTCCGATTCAACAAACGATTCAATTCGTGAAATCGACTTTTTCTATCCATCAGATAACCTGCATGTTCGCGGACACCTTTTCCTGCCTGATAATTCCGAACCGCCATTCAAACTCATCGTATTCAACCATGGCGGGATAAACGGAATCTATGAGGGTATAATTATCATTTCACGCGAACTCGCGCGGGACAGCAATTACGCGGTATTCGCTCCAAGCTATCGCGGCGAGGATGATTCCGAGGGTGAAATCGAAATCGCTGCTGGCGAGGTCGATGACGTTCTTAACGGATTGAATCTGCTTCTGGAATCATCCATTGTGGATAGAGAAAATATTTACATGGTCGGATCATCGCATGGAGCACTGATTACACTAATCGCGATGGCAAAAGATAAAAGCGGCTTGATAAAAAAAGGCGTTTTTGGTTACGGTGTCGCGGATATTTTCAAATGGTGGTATTTCCTCGATGAGAATGCAATGCACAAGGGAACCGGCGTTTCGGCATCCGCGTATCCCGGCTCTCCTGATGAATATCCCGAGTATTTCAAAAAGAGAAACGGCGTGGAATATATATCTCAAATCAACGCGCCGCTTCTGATAATTCATGGCGAGGAAGACAGACTTGTCCCGCTTGAACAGGCTTGCATTTTGAAAAAAGCCGCTGACGGCGCTGGAATTGAGAATGTCAATCTTGTGGTAATACCGGACGCCGGACATGGGCTGCTGACTAAAAGGGAGACGTTTGAAGATGGGTCATACGAGAAAAGCGCGGAGTGTATCAGTGCGTGGGAATTGATTCTGCAGTTTATTAATTTGTGATTTACCCGTCAAAATCACACAGGAAAATAACTGGAAAATAACTGTTGACACTTGAAACCAATCATATATAATCCCTCATTCAAACATATCTCAACGAGGTGACAGGCTTATGAAACGCAATGTTTTATTCCTGTTGATCGCATTACTATCCACCTTACTGTTATCCGTTTCTTGCGGAGGAAACCAGGCAACGGACGACGCGTCCGGAAAGCGGGATGCATCGCAGACTCAGAGGCAGTCCATCACAATTAAAGGCTCGGACACCATGGTTCATCTGGTGAGTACCTGGGCTGAAGCGTTCATGGAGAAAAATCCCGACATTGATGTATCAGTGACGGGAGGCGGCTCCGGAACCGGGATCGCAGCGCTCCTCAACGGCACGACCGATATTTGCGCGGCATCCAGAAAAATCAAGGACAAGGAAACTCAACTCGCGGAGCAAAAGGAAATTACTCCGGTTGAGAAAATTGTCGCTCGTGATGGCATCGCCGTAATCACAAACCCCGAAAATCCGGTAACTGAACTGACACTTGGGCAGTTGAAGGATATCTTCACTGGAACATGCACGTCATGGGACGGGGTCGGCGGACAGTCCGAAAATATTGTGATTTTGTCGAGAGAAAACAACTCCGGCACGTATGTCTTTTTCCAGAAGAAGGTTCTTCAGAAAGAGGATTATGCGGGATCGGCGCGATTGATGCCGGCAACATCGGCGATTGTCCAGTCAGTTACAGATGACAAATGGTCAATCGGATATGTAGGGCTTGGCTTCGCATTGAGCGCTGGCGAAAAAGTGACGGTAATCAAAGTTAAAACCAGCGATGACTCTGAAGGAGTTACGCCATCTGAAGCGACGGTCAGATCGGGAGATTATCCGATAGCACGACCGCTTCACCTTTACACAAACGGGGAGCCATCAGGCGCGGTTAAATCGTTCATCGATTTCTGCATCTCTGCTGAAGGGCAGACTATCGTTCAGGAAACCGGTTATGTACCCGCGGGGTAATTATTGAAACACCGATGGAAAGATAAAGCGATAAGGCTTGCTTTTACCGCGTTAGCGTCAACGAGCATCCTTGTCGTTGTTTTGATTTTTCTCTTTCTCGGCAAAGAGGCGTTTGGGTTTATATTCGAACCCGGATTGAAGGAACTTTTGAACACACGATGGATTCCGGTCTCTTTTAAAAGGGAGACTTTCGGAATCATACCTCTCATCACAGGTTCCGCGCTTGTTACGCTTTGGGCGACTCTAATCGCGGTTCCAATCAGCATCTTAAGCGCGGTCTATATTTCCGAGTTTGCGGGTGACCGTGAGAAGGAAATCCTCAAGCCGGTGATTGAACTGCTTGCGGGGATACCATCCGTAGTGCTTGGGTTTTTCGGCCTTATTGTTTTGGCGCCTATTGTTAAACAGGCATTCGGATTGTCAACGGGATTAATAGCGCTGACAGGCGCAATTCTACTGGCGTTTATGGCAATCCCGACGATGGTTTCAATTGCTGAGGATGCAATTAGAAGCACTCCCAAATCATTTCGGAACGCATCTTTGGCTCTTGGCGCCAGCAGATTGCAGACAACGTGGAAAGTCATTGTTCCCGCAGCGCTTCCAGGAATTGTCGCTGCGGTTATGCTTGGAATGGGGCGTGTGATTGGTGAGACTATGGCTGTAATGATGGTCACCGGCAACGCCGCTATAATCACCGGCTCGCCGCTTGAATCTGTACGGACGCTCACAGCGACAATCGCAGCTGAAATGGGCGAGGTCCCGTTTGGAAGTACGCATTACCAGGCGTTATTCTGCGTTGGAATTGTATTGCTTATTACGACTTTCTTTATCAATTTCATAGCCCAGAAAGTGCTTGAACGGCACAGGGATGTTACATGAGCAGAGGATCTGACAAAATCTTCATCTGGGTTATGCGCCTTGCGACTTATGGCGTTGTTGCTGTTATCGCGTGGATTCTGCTTGATATTATTGTCAAGGGCGCACCCGGAATCAACTGGGAATTTATCAGCGCATATCCGAAAAAAAGCGGCGCTGAGGGCGGAATCCTTCCCGCGATTGTCGGAACGCTTTGCCTTGTGATTGGAACAATAGTTGTCGCATTGCCACTCGGAATGGCCACCGCGATTTACCTTGCCGAATTCGCAAGGCAGGGTAAGTTCACGCGCGGTATTCGCCTTGCGGTGGCGACACTGGCGGGTGTGCCGTCAATTGTTTTCGGGCTTTTCGGACTTGGTTTGTTTGTACTTTTTTTAGGTATGGGAGCCTCAATTGCAGCCGGATGCCTTACTCTGGCTTGCATGATATTGCCTACGATAATCGTATCATCCGAAGAAGCTCTTCATGCTGTTCCACGGTCTTTAAGAGAGGGGAGTCTGGCGATGGGAGCGACGAAATGGCAGAGCATTAGAACTAACGTGCTGCCGTACGCGCTTCCCGGAATGTTAACCGGCTCGATTTTAGGAATCGGGCGGGCGGCTGGTGAAACCGCACCGATTCTGCTAACAGTAGCCGCGTTTTTCCTGCCACGGCTTCCCTCCTCAATTTTGGATCAGGTTATGGCGCTTCCATATCACCTGTATGTCCTTGCGACACAGCATCCCGAAGCTGAAAAGGTACGTCCAATGCAGTACAGCACAGCTCTTGTCCTGATGATTCTTGTCATAACAGTAAACATGGGAGCGATTCTTCTGCGAGTAAAGATTCGAAAAAGGCTTAAATGGTAGAAGAGAATAAAACAAATAACATGCAATCGGAAAACATTTCTATTGTAGTCCGCGATGTCGATTTCTATTACGGCTTAAAACAAGTGCTATTTTCCGTCACGATGGATATTCCGTCAACGAGAGTAACAGCGTTGATTGGTCCCTCCGGATGCGGGAAATCGACATTCCTTCGCACATTGAACAGGATGAACGATACAATAGACGGCACAAAAATTGAAGGCACAATTGAAATCAACGGGAAGAATATATACGCGCCTGATACCGATGTCGTTCAACTGAGAAAAAAAGTCGGCATGGTTTTCCAAAAATCAAATCCATTTCCAAAATCGATTTTTGATAATGTTGCGTATGGTCCCAGAATACATGGGATGCGTGATAAATCGAAACTGACAGAAGTTGTGGAGATGTCGCTTAAACGTGTCGGACTCTGGAACGAGGTTAGCGATAGAATGAACGACAGCGCTCTTGGATTGTCCGGCGGACAGCAGCAGCGTCTTTGTATCGCGCGTGCACTCGCGGTTGAGCCGGAAATTCTTCTCATGGATGAACCGGCATCGGCACTGGACCCACAGGCGACATCCACAATCGAGGATTTGATTAAGGAACTGCGAAAGCACTACACTATCATCATCGTGACACACAATATGCAGCAGGCGGCGCGTGTGTCCGATTACACTGCCTTTTTCTTTGAGGGAAAACTTATTGAATACGATGATACGAAATTGATATTCACCAAGCCAGTAAAGAAACAAACCGAGGATTATATTACAGGCAAGTTCGGATAGGGTATTTCTATTTACCAACGGAGAATAATCATGACAAAACACATGCAAAAAGAACTGCTGAAACTGCGAAAGATGCTTCTTGGACTGTGTGAAATAGCTGAGGAAAGTGTTATTAATTCGGTTGAGGCTTTCTCGACAAGGGATGTGGAACTTGCCAGAACTATTGTTATAGGCGACGATGACATTGACCGCATTGAGGTCGAAATCGAAGAGGAATGCCTGAAGATTCTCGCTCTGCACCAACCCGTCGCTATTGATTTGAGATTTGTTATCACAGCATTGAAAATGAACAACGACCTTGAACGCGTCGGCGACCAGGCGGTAAAAATCGCTTATAAAGCTAAGGATTTGTCAAAATTATCAGAACTGCCGGTTAAGATAGACTTGCATCCGCTTACGGAAATCACCCGTGAGATGCTTCGTGACGCACTCGACTCGCTGATAAATCTCGACTGCCCTCTCGCTGAAAAGGTGCGAACATCCGATGACAAAGCAAACGAACTTAAACTTCAGATTAGAGATACAACATTGGCTGCCATGATGAAATATCCTGAAAGTATCGAGGGAATTATTCTGATTCTTGGTGTCGCGCGGTCTCTTGAGCGAATATCGGATTTGGCAACGAACATCGCCGAGGATGTCATTTACCTTGTTGATGGCGAAATCGTCCGCCACAGCCATGATGATGATTGATGTAAATTCCCTATAATGTTGCCTGATACATCAGATAGCGAAACAGGAGGCGCCGATTAGCAGTATTGCCAGAATGAATCCGACAATGAAGGACGTGACTACCATCACGATGTAAACCATGAGTGAACGCCCAAATGATTCATTGAGGATATATTTAATCAACAGGGTGCAGATAACGGCCGCTAGCACCCAGTTTAGAAATGCGCTTGGCATGTTGAATAACACACTGCAAATGCCGTACAGAAGAGCAATGAGGAAAAACTTTCCGAAATAAGCGTCATAGATATCCATGTAGCGCGCAGCGTACATCAGGATGAAAGTGTTGAATATGATTCCGATGGCAGTGATAAACACGATCATGCCCGGAGATGGAGGTGCTCAACATCCGCCTGCCATGTTAATCTCCTTTGAGACTGTGATGAGGTAAAATCGCCTCTCCTTTAATTGTTTTGCATAACTGATAGTATTAGGTTGACTCGTTATTGAGAAAAAAGTTGCGTTGCCTGCAGATCGGGGATTTGCATATATGCATTATCAGAAAACATGATTGCACTACTTGACACACAACAGTGTTATAATCTTATTGATTACTGCTTGCGATTTCAATCATATTACTTGAGGTGAATTTGTATGTCATCAAATCGAGTTTTAACAATAGTATTACTAATCATTGCTCTTGCAGCTATTGGCTGTTCAAGCCAGCACAACCCGCCGACATTACCAGGAACTGACAGCATTGACAAATCAATCACAACTGGAAACATGCCGGTTGGAGTCAGCCTGGTGTCATCGGACGGCATACCGCGTGAGGGATTCGGTACATTAGGGCTTTTCTCTCTTAACATCAATCCCGCCGAGATGACAGCGGAACTGGTTCCGCTTCGCAACAGCGCCCTTGAGGATGTTCTTGAAATTGTGGATATTACGAATTTCATGACCATGTCACCATGTTACGACTGCGTGAAACTTCAATCCATCTCCTTCGGTATGGATGGCAATCTGATTCTGTCAATCGGAATTCGCCATCCGTTCCCGGCGGGTAATCCAGTCGCGCCGATTACCGGACGCAACAGAGGCGACCTTCATGTGTTCAATGTCGAGGGATATATTATCTCGGACGGCACAACTCCTGTTGTTTTCAGCAATCTTGGTGAAACAATGGGTGATTTCAATTTTCTAAACCCGGATGGCTACTCCGCGTATATGGATGGTTCATGGGATGATATCTTCCCGACAACGGCGACAATCCATCCCTATATTCTGCATTTTGATGACTATACCTCCGGTAATTTCGACCCCGGCAATCCGATGGGATTTGAAAGTGTTACCGACCCGGGACCAAGCGGAAATCTGGTCATGGCAATGGGATGCGATTACGACTATCAGGATTATATTTTAAACCTTCAATCGGGTGAAAGCCTTCGCTTTATTTATGCTGTCGGATGCACATACGCTGTAAGCGCCGCTAGCAAGAACGAACGATTCTCCCCGGAATACAGAATTCCCCAGCATAACAAGAAAGCCGCAAGCGAGGTATGGGTTGAGATTGTCAGTAATGACCTTGCGGCGGGAGATTCAGATTCAAGCGCCACAATTGCCATTAATGTTGTCGATATCAGCCATGGTGTTTCTGTTGGCAGCGCTCTTAACGAGATGCTGGTTGACAGTTCGGTCAGCGCGATTTCTGTTGATGTCTGCGGTGTTACATCATCCGCAGTCAGTTTCACCACCACTCCAACCGGCGGGACAGGGCACGACCCATCCGACCCGCTTGTTTTCGACGGCACCTTCAATAATGATCTCGGCGCCGGTGAAGGTGAATATGCAGGGCTTGTTAAAGTCGTGGACAGTTATTCAACCGGATTGAATACAAATCCATTGTTGAATAGTATGGATGGCATTTCCCGTGTTGATCCGAGTGAAACTCCGTTGAACGGCCTGTTTGCCATTGACGAATTCGCGACATACCAGACATTCACAATTGAGATTACATCCTCAATACCGGATGATCTTGTTTATAACCTGATTATAAGCACAGTTCGAACGGGGCTTGGCCCGATTACAGCCCTCAGGCTCGATTGGGATGCGCAAATAGGCGTGACTGATTACAACATTTACCAAAAAGATCCGTTTGATCCAGTTTCTGTTTATACGCTGATTGATGATGGCGCCAGCACGGATAACTTCTATGAAGATACTGATATTCAGGGCAATCAGGGGTATCAATATTACGTTACAGCGCAGTATTCCTCAGGTGAGGCGAACGATTCAAATGAGGTGCTCGCGCTTTTGGAAAACGCCGAGGATAATATCAGCACAAGTTCGATCTGGGAAACTGAATGTGGATATAACGGAAACCTGACGCCAAAGTTCAATGAATATGGCATCTGGGATGGCAATCCCGCAAACGGCACATATCACTGGCATCAGGGCGGCGTTCAGAACAGCGCCGGCGGCGTGCCTGGCGGGTGGAATACATCCAGCTGGACTGTGCTTTGTTCGCCTGTAATTCCGATTCCAACCGGTTCCACAATCGCATATTTTGAATTTTTAGTCGCGATTCAGACAAATCCGACGGGACATCCGGAGGCAGGCGGTTCAGTTGGCGTAACGGATATTGTTACAAACGCAAATTATCATCCGACAAATGATTTGCGCGAAGGCTGGGGTTATAACACTGATGTTCATGCCGGACTCACAAATAATTACAGCAGCACAATCGATACAACAAACGACTGGGGTTACGCTTACCGGCCCGATTCAGCATATCATTTCGCTTCCTATAACATTCCGGACTTGCTTACACTGGCAGACGCCAGAGCTGCAATCGCGTGGGGGGCGGGTAGCACGGCAACACAGGGTGTTGGATATACCTTTGATGACATAGCGGTTATTGTGTATTAACCGTGATAATAATAGTGGAAGTATGATAAACAAAGCAGAGTGTTTAAACATTCTGCTTATTTTTTTGGGTCTTCAATAAATCGTGTGGGTTGAGTTTAGATTGAGTAAAAAAAGGGGACTGTCCC
>JAGGVT010000105.1 GCA_021157815.1 bacterium
CTTACATTTTTCCAGAGACTGTGAAATATGTCAAATCCTAATTTCTATGCGGAAAATAAGATTAAGCGTTCAAAACACAAATTCAATAGTTATTGTCTTTTGAAATTACCCAGAAATAAAAAACTCCCCTAACAGTTCAGTAGGTAGAACGTTTAAAGTAACCTTTGAGTTTACTGCAGAAATGCGGAGACTGAGACCATCGAAACCAAAGCACAGGAAAATCTACCGCAACCCTATCTATATTGCAACTGAGTGGCAGGAGATGATTGACAATGGGGAGTGTGAATCGCGAGCAGACCTGTCACGTAAGCTGGGGATATCAAGAGCCAGAGTAACACAAATGCTTCAATTACTGGAACTTGATAAAACTACGCTTAAGGAATTATCAAATCTTGGTGATCCTCTACCATCAGCGATAAGAATAACCGAAAGGAAACTCAGGAAAATCAAAAACCAATCTGGAAAATAGTCAAAAATTAATAGTCCTATAAACTGGACAAATAGAGACAAATATATTATAATGATTATTGGTTTTGAGTGAAATATTTTCGAAAGGATAACTAAAATGTCCAATCTAAATTAGACAAGAACAATCGACAACTCAGGAGATAACTGAAACTGGATGTCCTCCACTTGTAGTGGTTATCAACGAGTTCATATCAGAGATTGACTGTAAGAGAAACAGCATCAGAACATACCAATGCGCATTAAATGAATTTGTGCAATGGATTGATTACGCTCGTAAACCGATGGATTTAAACCTGTGGACTCGTCAGGATATTCTTGATTATAAACGATATTTACAATCACCTGAAAGGGCGCTTACACCGAACACAAGTGCAGGCTACCTAATGATAGTCTGCAGATTTTGGGACTGGTTAGAGCAAGAAAACATATCCAGAAATATCGCAAAGGGTATTAAAGGGATAAAGAGACCGGTTAACTTCAGAAAGGACAATTTAACGATAGATCAAATTAAAGAAGCTCTTGATACATTTGACCTTGGCACACTTGAAGGATTACGCAATTATGCTATGTTTAACCTGATGGTTCGAACGGGATGCAGGGATATTGAGGTTGCACGTGCAAAGCTAAAACATCTTCGAACGATTGAAGGTGAAAAGATTCTGGAAATACATTCAAAAGGCCATGAGACTACTGACTTGCTGAAAGTGCTTACAGCTGATTCCGAAAGGCCTATAAGAGTTTATCTTGATGCGCGTCGAAAAGTGCAACCTTTCGGGAATGATGATTATATCTTTGTTTCACTGTCAGACAGGAACTTTATGAAGGGGCTGACTACACGATCAGTCAGCCGAATTATAAAAAACGCATTGAAGGAAATTGGATTGGATGATCCTAAAATATCAGCTCATAGCCTGAGACACACAGCTATTAGCCTTTCAATTGCGGGTGGTGCAAGTCTGCATGAGGCACAAGCTATGGCAGGGCACAAAGACCCTCGAACCACGCATCGATATTTTCACAATCAAACCAGGTTAAGTAAAGCAGCTGAAAAGTGTATTAATTTCTGAGATTATTTTTCATCACAAGGTAAACACAATGCCAAAAGAAATCAAACCAGACAGAAAAGTAATTGAAGATTTGCCCACTTTAACGATGGGTAAGAAGAACTATGTTCTTGCCAAAGACCTTGCAGGAGCTTTCGGTTGCAGCTTGAGAACAATTACCAGATATGTTAAAAGCAAAAAACTGAAGTGTATTAAATTTGGGGGAAGTAAATTTGTCCTGTTAGATTCTGTTGAGAAATTTCTTGATAGTCAACTAAAATCCTGATTGCTCACAAGTGAGAAACAATGTAGAATGAAAACGGTCTTTCAGGATACTTGTTATTCTGAAACTGCCCTCCAGAGTTAACCTTTGGAGGGCTTTTCGTTTCCATTAAATGAAATACCATCGTTTCCATTGCGAAAATTAATAATCAAGTCCGTTTCCATTATGATACTTTATACATATTTCGTTTCCATGGTCAGATTTTATGGGCGTTTCCATAGGATTTGAATCTAATGGCCGTTTCCATATTACCAATTAATCGAACTAACTCTGACGTGTCCAATAAAAAAACTGCCGGGACAAAACCCGGCAGTTTTCAGATTTAATGCTGGTATTGACTACAGATAGCAATTGTCGAGATCATCATCAGAAACGGAAACAGGCTTTGAATTTCCATTAGTTAATGCATCATACGCATCAGCTTTACGCCTGAGTTCATCCATCATGAGGTTATCCTTTTCACGATCGATTTTATCCTGATACGGCATCAGTGAAGTGTCCTTGAATATGGATCGAATCTTATGCCACTGTTTGAAACTCCAGGGATTAGGAAATGAGGAATTTCCCTCAAGCCAGTCTCTAGCCTGTTTCGCAAGTGAATTGAAAAACTCAGCGCTTGACTGTTTCCATCGATTAGCTTTTGTATTGCCGATATTCCCGGAATTGTTTCGCTTGCGTGACATTAACGTATCATAGGCCCGATATTCCAAGTCATAGATAATTCCCCAGTAGTATTCCTTTTCGGGATCATCAGAAGTTATACGTTCCGGGCATGTTAGATGGTTGTGTTCTAATTCTATTTCCAAATTCATTTTATTGTCTCCATAATTTTAATAGGTAATAGCGAAAAGCCCGATAACCGGATAGCTACCGGGGTTGTGTATAAATCAATTATTCAAAATGTAGTTAGCAGCTTTTGTAGCTTTTGCAGCTGCCTGAATCAACATGTTTCTATCATCCTTGAATGCTGATAACCATCCTTGGATATATGCTGCATTGTTTTTAATTTCCCTGGTTATTCCAGCAGTGGCGCTAAGGAAAGCTCCACCAATTTCGGCGATTAATTCCTCTTTGTCATACTGATTGTTTCCATCGTGTCTGGTGGCCTGTAGTGTATCACGGTTAAGCCTGGTTTCGTGTCCTGTGCTGTGAATCAACTCATGAAACAAAGTGTCATAGTATCCCTGAGTCGATTTAAACAGGCTTGTATTAGGCATATGAACCCGGTCAAGTAGTGGAGAGTAATAAGCCTTGGATTGATTGCTATGCTCCAGTTTTGGTTGATTCGGCATGTTACTAACAATCTTTTCAGCTGTTTCGATTGGATTGAAACAGTCAGGGCATTCAATAACCGGGATCTTGTCAGCTGGGATATTTTCACATTGCGAAACGTTAAATACCCAGTATGCTCTCAGTAGTGGTATTTTCCTTTCGGTTTCCTCAAGTGTTACCGAATCAGTTTTTACCAGTTTGTTAATTTTCCAGTAAATAACCCGATATCCCTTTTCACCTTTTCTGACAAACCCCCCAAGTTGTTTGGCCTGTTTAAATGTCAGGAAAAATGGGCTTTCAAAATCTGTCATGCTTAACAAAACATGATTGATACCCTGATACGGTTTCCCGGATATCAGGTTAGATGGTGGAATTCCCATTACCCAGGGCTTAACCCATGGGATTTTGCCTAGCTCCAGCTCAGATACAATCTGACTGGTGACTTGCTCATACAGCATGTTTTTGATTGGTCTTTCAGGTTTCATGCTTGTTATCCTTTTCAATGAGATTAAATTAGTAAATTAAGTCAACAATCAGTATAAACCTATTGTCTCTAATTGTCAATTATATTGGACAATAAAGATTAGAATTTATTGAGTCTTAAATCAGCTTTACTGTTCTATGTCCATAAAGGGTAAATTGCAGACATAGAAAACATAGTGAAATAGGGAATCATGGATAATGAGAAGTCGAAATAAAAATCATCTTATTCTGGTATTCTGACATGCAAGAGGAAATGATCCTGCTGTTAAAATGAAAACTGAAAGGTTCCTGGAGTATTCTGGAGTAGCTTTGATTGACTTTGATTTTAATCCTTAATCTGACACAAAAAAAAAATCCAGTACGGGTAGGGTCTAGCTGACGATTTGGAATGGGTAACTTATATGGGTTTAACCCCTGACATGTAAAAAATAATAAAAAAATTAAAAAAATACAATTCAATCCGAATCTGCTAAATCTTGAGCAATGCTGCTGCTCTAATTTGCGTTTATTTGCTCCCGGACACTGTGGTTACAGCGTCGGAGCACAACGTTTTCTTTCCGAGGGGTTAGGTGCCAGTAAAAATGGATGGTCTTTAAAATACATCTCCACATAAAGTAATTTGGGTATGTTTGCTTTTTATATCTCAGTGGAAAATTGAGTCATTGTATGGTAC